>NZ_JBIUWN010000010.1:0-117993 GCF_044743485.1 Pseudomonas sp. NPDC087614
TCCGCAAAAACGCCTAAGCAGGGATTGACGATGGAAGAGCTTATCTCCCCCGGTATCTACAACCTGATCATCTTCGTGCTGGCGATTTATGTCGGTTATCACGTGGTCTGGAACGTTACACCTGCGCTGCACACGCCGTTGATGGCGGTGACTAACGCCATTTCAGCCATTGTGATCGTCGGTGCCATGCTCGCCGCTGCGCTGACCGTCACGCCGCTGGGCAAGACCATGGGCACCCTCGCCGTGGCATTGGCGGCGGTCAATGTGTTCGGTGGCTTCCTGGTCACCCGCCGCATGCTTGAGATGTTCAAGAAGAAAGCCCCGAAAGCAAAAGAAGAGGCGCCGAAGTAATGAGCATGAATCTCGTCACGACGCTCTACCTGATCGCGTCGATCTGCTTCATCCAGGCCCTCAAAGGCCTGTCGCACCCGACCACATCGCGGCGCGGCAACCTGTTCGGCATGCTCGGCATGGCACTGGCCATCCTCACCACCGTCGGCCTCATCTATAAGCTGGGTGCTGAACTGGCCACCGCCGGCATCGGTTACGTCATCGTCGGCTTGCTGATCGGCGGCACCGCCGGTTCGATCATGGCCAAGCGCGTTGAAATGACCAAGATGCCGGAACTGGTCGCGTTCATGCACAGCATGATCGGTCTGGCCGCGGTGTTCATCGCCATTGCCGCAGTGGTCGAGCCGCAGTCGCTGGGCATCGTTAAACACTTGGGCGACTCGATTCCGGCGGGCAATCGTCTGGAGTTGTTCCTCGGTGCAGCCATCGGTGCAATCACCTTCTCCGGTTCGGTGATCGCGTTCGGCAAGCTCTCGGGCAAGTACAAGTTCCGTCTGTTCCAGGGCGCACCGGTACAGTTTGCCGGTCAGCACAAGCTCAACGCGGTGTTGGGTCTGACGACGCTGGTGCTCGGCCTGACCTTCATGCTCACCGGCAACCTCACCGCCTTCGCGCTGATGCTGGCGCTGGCGTTCGTGATGGGCGTGCTGATCATCATCCCGATCGGCGGCGCGGACATGCCGGTGGTGGTGTCGATGCTCAACAGCTATTCCGGCTGGGCAGCGGCAGGTATCGGTTTCTCGCTGAACAACTCGATGCTGATCATCGCCGGTTCGCTGGTGGGTTCGAGCGGTGCGATCCTCTCGTACATCATGTGCAAGGCGATGAACCGTTCCTTCTTTAATGTACTGCTCGGCGGTTTCGGCAACACGGCCGACGCTGGCCCGGCTGGCGCGAAAGAAGCACGTCCGGTGAAATCCGGTTCGGCTGATGATGCGACCTTCCTGCTGACCAACGCCGACACCGTGATCATCGTACCGGGCTACGGTCTGGCGGTAGCGCGTGCACAGCATGCTCTGAAAGAGCTGACCGAGAAGCTGACCCACCGTGGCGTGACCGTGAAGTACGCAATCCACCCGGTGGCCGGGCGGATGCCAGGGCACATGAACGTCCTGCTGGCCGAGGCCGAAGTGCCTTACGATCAGGTGTTCGAGATGGAAGACATCAACTCCGAGTTCGGCCAGGCCGACGTGGTGCTGGTGCTCGGCGCGAACGACGTGGTCAACCCGGCCGCGAAGAACGATCCGAAATCGCCAATTGCCGGCATGCCGATTCTCGAAGCGTTCAAGGCCAAGACCATCATCGTCAACAAACGCTCGATGGCCAGCGGCTATGCCGGTCTGGACAACGAACTGTTCTACCTGGACAAGACCATGATGGTGTTCGGCGACGCGAAAAAAGTTATCGAAGACATGGTTAAAGCGGTCGAGTAATCACCCCGCAGCAATACCGAACGCCCCGACTTGTCGGGGCGTTTTCGTTGGCGAAAACAATCGGACAATATGCCGCGTTGTTGCAGATCCCGTAACGGTGTTTTACTTCAAACCCGCTAAATAGACGCCTCTTTTGCGACCTTGGTAGCGGGACAGGCGCCCGCGAAATTCACTAGACTGCGCATCCTGATACTCGCTTCCCGAGATAATAATCCATGTACCGTGACCGTATTCGCCTGCCTTCGTTGTTGGATAAAGTGATGAGCGCCGCCGACGCCGCCGCTTTGATTGAGGACGGCATGACCGTCGGCATGAGCGGCTTCACCCGCGCCGGCGAAGCCAAAGCCGTCCCTCACGCGTTGGCCGAACGCGCCAAGGTCACGCCACTGAAGATCAGCCTGATGACCGGCGCGAGCCTGGGCAACGACCTCGACAAGCAACTGACCGAAGCCGGCGTGCTGTCGCGACGCATGCCGTTTCAGGTCGACAGCACCTTGCGCAAGGCGATCAACGCCGGCCAAGTGATGTTCATTGACCAGCATCTGTCGGAAACCGTCGAGCAATTGCGCAATCAGCAACTGAAGCTGCCGGACATCGCGGTGATCGAAGCCGTGGCCATCACTGAACAGGGCCACATCGTGCCGACCACCTCGGTGGGCAACTCAGCGAGCTTCGCGATTTTCGCCAAACAGGTCATCGTCGAGATCAACCTGGCGCACAACGCCAACCTGGAAGGCCTGCATGACATTTATATCCCGACGTATCGTCCGACGCGCACGCCAATCCCGCTGGTGAAGGTCGACGACCGCATTGGCAGCACAGCGATCCCGATTCCGCCGGAAAAGATCGTGGCCATCGTCATCACGCAGCAGGCGGACTCGCCATCGACCGTATCGTCGCCGGATGCCGACACCAACGCCATCGCCGATCACCTGATCACCTTCTTCAAGCAGGAAGTCGATGCCGGGCGCATGACCAACAAGCTTGGCCCGCTGCAAGCCGGGATCGGCAACATCGCCAACGCGGTGATGTGCGGCCTGATCGACTCACCGTTCGAAGACCTGACCATGTACTCCGAAGTGCTGCAGGATTCGACGTTCGACCTGATCGATGCCGGCAAGCTGAGTTTCGCTTCGGGCAGTTCGATCACCTTGTCGGAACGCCGCAACAGCGACGTGTTCGGCAACCTGGAGAAATACAAAGACAAGCTGGTGCTGCGTCCGCAGGAGATATCCAACCATCCAGAAGTCGTACGGCGCCTGGGCATTATCGGCATCAACACGGCGCTGGAGTTCGACATCTACGGCAATGTGAACTCGACCCACGTCTGCGGCACACGGATGATGAACGGCATCGGCGGTTCCGGTGACTTCGCGCGCAACGCACATCTGGCGGTGTTCGTGACCAAATCGATCGCCAAGGGTGGCGCGATTTCCAGCGTGGTGCCGATGGTCAGCCACGTTGACCACACCGAGCACGACGTTGACATTCTGGTGACCGAGGTGGGCCTGGCGGATCTGCGTGGGCTGGCGCCACGGGAGCGCGCGCGGGTAATCATCGATAATTGTGTGCATCCGGACTTTCGTCAGGCGCTGGATGACTACTTCACTGCGGCCTGTGCAATCGGTGGTCACACCCCGCATATCCTGCGTGAAGCCTTGAGCTGGCACATTAACCTGGAAGAAACCGGACGCATGCTGGCGGTGTAATCCGCACAGATAATCCATCGACGCAAACACAGTTTGCGTCGATGGATTTTTTAAAATTGCCTTCCTTGCAAAAACTGTACTTCTGTACTGGTCATTTCCTACAGTATTTACCTACAAATACGCCCGCCTCACCCTAAAACGCACCGATTTAGTGCGGACAGGTACAGTTTGCTCAATTTTGACCCGTACACCGCCTTTAAACAGTTAACTGGTCACTCACAATACAGTTGAACTGTATCTAGAGAGACTAGGCAAACGAGAGGATCATGGGCACCAGTTAAACCACTACCTAATCCCGCCACAAGCGGAAGGATGTCAACCATGGAACGTACACTCAGTTCCGATCTGTTCTTCGAAGACAAAGCTGCAAAAACCCAGGCTTCCCTGCCTTTGCGCGTTATCGCCAACCTGATGTTGTGGCAGCGCCGCATCTCCAGCCGCCACCAACTGGCTCGTCTGGATTCGCGTCTGCTGGCTGACGCCGGTATCAGCGAAGCACAACGCTACGAAGAGCTGAGCAAGCCGTTCTGGCGCTAAGTAGCGTCGCTGGCTCTGGTCGTTAGACCCACCGCCAGCAACCCGAATTGAACAAACAAAACCCGTCGCGGGAAACCGCGACGGGTTTTGTCGTTTCAGGCGAGGAAAACATGCATTACAGGTGGCAGCTACAAACAACAGTACAGTTATAAGAATACCGAACCTGAACCAGTACAATTTAAAACGGGTGTATCTGCCCCCTTGCCTGCAACGGGTTCAACATGACTTTCCGACCTTGCCAGTAAAAAGGAATCTGTCATGAATGGCTTACAGGATGTTTCAGCAGTTTCTTTACAACCCGCCCTTCGCTGCAACCTCGTAAAACGCCTGTTGCGCCGCTTCTGCCAAGGCCTTGAACGAGCCAGGACGCGGCGTCTATTGACGCAACTGGATGGGCGGGATCTCGCGGATCTGGGGCTCAGCCACGCCGATCGGCTGAATGAACTGGAGAAAACCTTCTGGCGCTAGCATTCTGCCCACTGTGCGAACTTCGTCTGCAGGCCTAATATCCACGCAGAACGTGGCGAATGCTGTGCCATTGGCGTCTGACTCCTCAGATACCGAGCCACCTCTCAATACGGTTTATCCACAGGAGATACATCATGTCCCGTCTTCGCCTGCTCAGCGCTGCCGCCCTGCTGGCCGTGGCTGCCAATGCCAGCGCCTCCAGCTTCATCGTGACCACCGACGCCGTTGTTGGTGCGCTCAAGTCTTCTTCCGACGCTACCTCCGACGCCACCTCGTCGTTGCGTGACAACAAAACAGTACTCGCCGCCCGTGACGACGCGGCCAGCTTCGTTGCCAGCGAAGGCCAGATCCGTGGCGTGAAGCTGGAAAGCGCGCTGGATCTTATCCGCCATCAAGCACCACAGTTGAGCGCGACCGATGCACAACTGGCCCAAGCGATTCTTGCGATCTGAATCAACGTGGCATGAAGGGACACGCCGGTCGTGTCCCGATGTTTTTTGGCGCTGGCTCTGGCCCGGGCATTGCGCTAGCCTTGAGGCTCGCTAACAGTTACCGAGTCTTATGCACTTTTTTCAAAAACTGCTTATCCCTTCCGTAGTGTTAACCGCCTGCTGGGTGACACCGGCCTATGCTTTCGATGTCTCCACGCAGAACACCGTAGTGAGCCTTTGGGCGACCGGCATGGTGTCTTCCGCGCCGTTCGACCGTAAACTGGTGCTCGCCGCTCACGATGACGCGGCAGCGTTTGTAGCCACTGACGGTGAATTGCGAGGCGCTCGACTGGAATCAGCGCTGCATTACCTGCGCAAAACACGGCCGAAACTTCATGTAAGCGACCGTGAACTGGCACAGGCAATTCTCGTCCAATAGCTACCCTTGTCCTTCCGGAGTCGTTCCATGCGTAGCCCGCTGATTGCTGCCACCCTTGGCCTGTTTTTGTTGGCCGATGTGGCCCAGGCGCACACCCTGGTAGCCACCAGTAACATCATCGTTCGTGCCTCCCAGCGCAGCATCGATTTCACGTCCGATACCACCACCTCGATTCGCGACTCGAAAATCATCCGCGAAGCCCACGACGATGCCGCCAGTTTTGTCGCCAGCAACGGTGATATTCGCGGCGCACACCTGGAAGCCGCTCTCAATACCTTGCGCACTCGCGTACCGGAAGCTCGCGACGCCAGCGATCAGGTCCTCGCCGAAGCCATCCTCGCACTGTGAAATCACTCGGCGCCTGGCTGCTGGCCGGGGCGTTGTTGCTGCTTGGCAACAGCGCCCACGCCGGCCTGCAATTGCGGCTCAAGACCGACGGTCTGAGCGCCGCGCAACAACAGGCCAGTCAAGCGCTGATCGATGAAGCCATGCAGGCCTTGCCGCCCAGCTTCATCGAGCGGCTGGACCGGCACATCGACGTTGGCTGGACCGACGACATGCCCGGCAATGCCTACGGCCAGGCCACGCTGGTTGCCGAGCTCGATCTAAACCGCAAACTGCTCGACAGCCTCACCGACGGCAGCGCGGCCAAAGAAAAAACCAATCGCCCCCACGGTACTGTGCGCCAGGAACTGCTCGCCACGGTGCTGCACGAAGTCACCCATATTTATGATCGCGCGCGCCTGTGGCCGAGTGCCGAGCGCACGCTGATCCAGCGCTGCACCCGACGTTTCAACAGCGCCGGGCTGATCGGTATTCCCGATGAGTGCCGTGGCCAGAACGGCCGCCGCTTCACCCTTAGTGATGACCCACGCCTGCTCGATCTCGCCGGTTGGCAGCAATACGTTGGTCGTCGTGGCGAGCGCGAACAACACAACCGCCAGATTGCCCGCAGCCCGGATCTGTACGAAATCTCCAGTCCGAAAGAGTTCGTCGCGGTCAACATGGAGTATTTCCTCCTCGACCCGAGCTACGCCTGCCGCCGCCCGGCGCTGTACCGCTATTACAAGGAACACTTTGGCTGGGCGCCGCCCGCCAAGGACACTTGCAGCAAGAGTTTCGCGTTTCTCAATGCGGGCAACGACTTCGCCAAGCAGCCGTTGGGACAAGTCGATCCGGAGCGGGTGTACGCCGTCGACTACCTGCTCGCCGAGGCCAACCAGAACTGGGTCAGCCGTTGGGGCCACAGCATGTTGCGTCTGGTGATTTGCGCACCGGGTCGGCCACGTGGCCCGGATTGCCGGCTCGATCTGGACCAGCATCTGGTGCTGTCCTACCGCGCCTTCGTGGGCGATGTACAACTGTCGAGTTGGGACGGCTTGGTCGGCAAATACCCTTCGCGGCTGTTCGTCTTGCCACTGGCGCAGGTCATCGATGAATACACCAAAACCGAGCTGCGCAGCCTTGCATCGGTGCCGCTGAACCTGTCACGCAGCGAGATTGAAGGCGTGGTCGAACACGCCGCCGAGATGCACTGGAGCTACGACGGCAACTACTTCTTCCTGTCCAACAATTGCGCAGTGGAAGGCCTGAAGCTGTTGCGCAGCGGCAGCAACAACGCTCAGCTCGTCGGCCTGGACAGCATCATGCCCAATGGTTTGCTGGAAGTGCTTAAAGGACGCGGCCTCGCCGACACCAGCGTGCTGGACGATCCGAAGGAGGCTCTGCGCCTGGGGTATCGCTTCGACTCGTTCCGCGATCGCTATCAAGCGATGTTCGCTGTACTGAAGAAACAATTACCGATCAAACAGAACAGCGTCGAGGAGTGGCTATCGTTGTCGGCCGAGGAACGCCGTCCGTGGTTTGATCGCGCCGACCTGCGCACCAGCGCCGCACTGCTGCTGTTGGAGCAGGCCAGTTTTCGCCGGCAACTGCTGCTGGCTCAGGACGAGGTCAAGCAGCGCTACCTCGGTGAACGCGAACTGGATAACGGCGGGATGGACAAGGCCAACGCGACTTTGCAGCAAATCCTCGCCAACAGCGGTTTCCTCAGTCGTCCGGCAGAGTTGCTTGATTCCAAGGGTTACGGCTTGCCGCAACCGAGCGAGTTCAGCCGACTGCAAGCGGAAAGCAGCCAGCGGCAGAAAAAGCTCCTGGCGCTTTCCGGCGATCTGGACACGGAGGTGCGCAAGCTGCTTGAACCCAAGCGCGCGGCCGAGATTGCCGCGAGCGAAGCCAATGTGAAACACATTGGCGAGCATTTGCGCAAACTGCACAAAGCCTCGGGCGGGCTGGAGTTGCCCTGACGCGAAAGATCGCCGCCTGGGCTGCGATCTTTTTTATTGCCTGTGAATCAGTACAAAACCCCATCCAGAATTTCATACACGATCCCGGTACCCACCGCGATCAGCACGATATCGCGCCCGGCCCGGCGCCATTCGTAACCCGGATAGACCGGCAAACGACCTAACGCACGACCCTCCAGGCGCTCACCGTAATACCCGTGGGGCAGCGGCCGGCCTCGTACCAGATGGATGCCCGGTGGCGGCGGTGCGCCGCGCACGAAGTAGCCGTGGTTGTCGCGAATGGTCTGGCGCACCGGGCCGAAGTCGCGCGGCGGCGGGCCACCTCGGTGGTTGTTCTGTGGGCCATGGTGATCGTTGCCACGATTGTCCCCGCGGTTATCGTAGTGGCCCTGCTGCGGGCCGCCGCGGTCGTGATCATCGCGCTGATCAGCGCTGGCCAGCAGCGGTGTCGCGCTGATCATCAGCACGCCCAGACTGGCAATCAGACGTTTCGGCATTTTCATGGGGGGTTCCTCATTGCACTAACAGCAAAAAGGGATTCAGAACGTGGTTCTGAATCCCTCGGTCTTGCTTGGTTAGGCTGTGCCGCGAGGTGCTAATTCCTCTGTATCAGGAACTTTACCTTCAACTGACCCGAGCCTTACGCACGCCTTCGGCCAGCGCCGAGCACAGGCTCAGCACGCCGTCGATCGCCTGATCGGGCGTCGTGGCATTGGCAATGTGATCGATCAGCGCCGACCCCACCACAACACCGTCTGCCAGACGCGCAATGGCCGCCGCTTGTTCGGGCGTACGAATGCCAAAACCGATGCTGATCGGCAGATCCGTGTGGCGGCGCAGGCGAGTGACCGCCTCTTCGACGTGTTCCAGCGTCGCTGCACCGGCACCGGTGACACCGGCCACCGAGACGTAGTAAACAAATCCGGAACTGCCGTTAAGCACCTTCGGCAGACGCGCGTCATCCGTGGTCGGAGTCGTCAGACGGATGAAGTCCAGACCGGCAGCCTGGGCCGGGTCGCACAGCTCTTCGTTGTGCTCCGGTGGCATGTCGACCACGATCAGACCGTCAACGCCCGCGTCTTTGGCTTCAGCAATGAAACGCTCAACGCCAAACTTGTGGATCGGGTTGAAGTAGCCCATCAGCACCAACGGCGTGTCGCTGTTGCCTTCACGGAATTCGCGAACCATTTGCAGGGTTTTCGCCAGATTCTGCCTGGCACCCAGCGCACGGATGTTGGCCAGTTGGATGGCCGGGCCGTCCGCCATCGGATCGGTGAACGGCATGCCCAACTCGATCACATCGGCACCGGCTTTCGGCAGGCCTTTGAGGATCGCCAGCGAGGTGTCGTAGTCCGGGTCACCGGCGGTGACGAAGGTCACCAGCGCGGCGCGATTGTGTTCCTTGAGTTCAGCAAAACGGGTTTGCAGGCGGCTCATCAGTGTTTCTCCTGCTGCGACTGTTCCATATGGTGCATCACGGTCTGCATGTCTTTGTCACCACGACCGGACAGGTTGACCACCATCAGGTGATCCTTGGGCAGCTTCGGTGCGCGTTTGAACACTTCAGCCAGGGCATGAGCGCTTTCCAGGGCAGGAATGATCCCTTCCAGGCGGCAGCATTTGTGGAACGCAGCGAGGGCTTCATCGTCGGTCACCGAGGTGTACTGCACGCGGCCGATGTCATGCAACCAGGCATGTTCCGGACCGATGCCCGGATAGTCGAGACCGGCGGAAATCGAGTGCGCGTCAATGATCTGGCCGTCGTCGTCCTGCAGCAGGAAGGTACGGTTGCCGTGCAATACACCCGGTACGCCGCCGTTGAGGCTGGCCGCATGCTTGCCGGTTTCGATGCCGTAACCGGCCGCTTCAACACCGATGATTTCAACGCTTTTGTCGTCGAGGAACGGGTGAAACAGGCCCATGGCATTGGAGCCACCGCCGATGCAGGCCACCAGGCTGTCCGGCAGGCGACCTTCCTGGGCTTGCAGTTGGTCGCGGGTTTCCTTGCCGATCACGGCCTGGAAGTCGCGAACCATCGCGGGATACGGGTGCGGCCCGGCCACGGTGCCGATCAGGTAGAAAGTGCTGTCGACATTGGTCACCCAGTCACGCAGGGCTTCGTTCATCGCGTCCTTCAGGGTGCCGGTGCCGGCGACCACCGGGATCACTTCGGCCCCCAGCAACTTCATGCGGAACACGTTGGCCTGCTGACGCTCGATGTCGGTAGTGCCCATGTAGATCACGCAGTCCAGACCGAAGCGCGCAGCCACGGTGGCAGTTGCCACGCCGTGCATGCCAGCGCCGGTCTCGGCGATGATGCGTTTCTTGCCCATGCGCCGCGCCAGCAGGATCTGGCCGATGCAGTTGTTGATCTTGTGCGCGCCAGTGTGGTTCAGCTCTTCGCGCTTGAGGTAGATCTTGGCGCCACCGCAGAACTCGGTCAGACGTTCGGCGAAATACAACGGACTGGGACGTCCGACGTAGTCGCGCTGGAAGTAGGCCAGTTCTTCTTTGAAGGCAGGATCTTCTTTGGCCGCTTCGTACTCGCGGGCCAGATCGAGGATCAACGGCATCAGGGTTTCCGCCACGTAGCGGCCACCGAACGAGCCGAACAGGCCGTTGGCGTCAGGGCCGTTACGCAGATCGGCGTTGTGCGAAGTCTGGGTCATGGTTTGCTCCAGGGGGTCAAAAGACAATGACGACCACTCTACCCCTGACCTTCTATGCTGAAAACCGATAAGATCGCCGCAACCTGTCAGGAAAACTCACAGATACCATGAGCCATGACCTCCCCCCGCTGAACGCTTTGCGCGCCTTCGAAGCCACCGCACGCCTGAACAGCGTCAGTCAGGCGGCCGAACAACTGCACGTCACCCATGGCGCGGTCAGTCGTCAGCTCAAGGTGCTGGAAGAGCACCTAGGTCTCAGCCTGTTCATCAAGGATGGACGCGGCTTGAAACTCACAGATGCAGGCGTGCGTCTACGCGACGCCAGCGCTGAAGCCTTTGATCGGTTGCGCAGTATTTGCACCGAATTAACCCAAAGCACTGCCGACGCGCCATTTGTGCTCGGTTGTTCCGGAAGCCTGCTGGCGCGTTGGTTCATTCCACGCTTGGGACGGCTGAATGCCGATCTGCCGGATTTGCGCCTGCATCTGTCGGCCGGTGAGGGCGATCTTGACCCTCGACGTCCCGGGCTCGATGCTTTGCTGTTGTTCGCCGAGCCGCCATGGCCGGCGGACATGCAGGTGTATGAATTAGCTGCCGAGCGCATCGGCCCGGTGATGAGCCCACTATTCAGCGGCTATCAACGCCTGCAAAGGGCATCTGCCGAGGCTTTGCTCGATGAGCCATTGCTGCACACCACATCGCGCCCGCAAGCCTGGCCCAGTTGGGCACAGCAAAACCGCCTCGACGCCAAAACGTTGAAGCTCGGGCAAGGTTTCGAGCATTTGTATTACTTGCTGGAGGCCGCAGTGGCGGGACTGGGGGTGGCAATCGCGCCGGAGCCGCTGGTGACTGAAGACTTGAAGGCTGGTCGCCTGGTTGCGCCGTGGGGCTTCTGTGAAACCCCCGCGCAACTGGCGCTGTGGCTACCCAAACGCGCCGCAGACGGGCGCGCCCGGCAACTGGCGCAATGGCTCAAGAACGAGCTGCGCCAGCCGGATCATTCGCCGCGCTTGAACAGCAAGTAGGCCGCGAGCAGGCCCAGTGCACCGACCGCCACACCGGCCGTTGTCCAAGGATGTTCCTGAGCGTAATCACGGGTGGCGAGCCCGGTCTCGCGGGTTTTCACTTTGACTTCTTCATAGGCATCGCTGAGCAGGTGGCGCGAGTGTTTCAGCGCACTTTCGGCGTTGCTTTTGAGCGCCTTGAGGGTCTTGCGCGACTCGTCCGAAGCGTCGTCTTTGAGGCTTTCCAACGATTTGAGCAGACTCTCGATCTCGGCTTCCATGCTTTGCAACGAGGCTTTACGTAAAGAGGTGTTGGCCATGGTGGCTCTCCTGCATTGGTGATGAGTGGCGTGTGTTGATTGGGACTTCAGCGGTTTGAGAAAGTGCAGAAAATCTGAACTTCGCTTGCGTGTAGCCACCGAAATCAACAGTGCAATTCACTGCTAGTCTCAAATCCACACGCCTAGGAGATCGTCATGAGTGACCATCACACGTACAAGAAAGTCGAGCTGGTCGGTTCTTCCACCAACAGCATCGAGGACGCCATCAACAACGCGCTGGCCGAAGCCAACAAAAGCATCAAGCATCTGGAATGGTTCGAAGTGATCGACACCCGTGGTCACATCAAGGACGGCAAGGCCGCGCACTTTCAAGTGACGCTCAAAGTCGGCTTCCGGATCGCCAGTAGCTGAGTTGGGTCTACACTTCTGAACTTGCGCGCTGGCCGAGTGCCATAGGAATGGCAAAGCGCTACAGGGTGAGCGCATCGGGCCAATGCTCCGATGCCCGCCTCTATTAATCCGACCAGGGAGTGCGACCGATGAAGAAGTTCATATTGGCAGTAGGTTTGTTGAGCCTTGCGGGTGGCGCGTTTGCTGCCGGCAAGCCTTGTGACGAGCTCAAGAGCGAGATTGCGGCGAAGCTGGATGCCAAGGGGGTTGCCGGGTATTCGCTGGAGATCGTCGATAAGGGTGCAGCGACTGACGGCAAGGTGGTCGGCAGTTGTGAAGGCGGCACCAAGGAAATCGTCTACAAGCGCGGTTGATCGCGCCTGAAATGCAAAAGCCGACGCTCATGCGTCGGCTTTTTTGTGGGCAACACGTTTCCAATGTGGGGCTTGCTCGCGAAAGGGGGCGTATCAGTCAACATCATGCGCGCCTGGCACTCCGCCTTCGCGAGCAAGCCCGCCCACAGGGGACGGTGCACCGTCTCAGCCCTTCATCACCTGCGCCAGCAACTCATAGGAATGCAGGCGATCAGCATGTTCATACAGATCGCAGGTGAAAATCAGCTCATCGGCCTGGGTCTGTTCAACCAGCATTTCCAGTTTGGCGCGGATTTTCTGCGGGCTGCCGACCATCGCCAGACCGAGGAAATCGCCGACCGCTTCACGCTCGTGAGGCAGCCACAGGCCGTCCATGGTTTTCACGGGAGGGCGTTGCACCAGGCTTTGTCCACGCATCAACGCGAGAATGCGCTGGTACACCGAAGTCGCCAGGTAATCCGCCTGCTCATCGGTATCTGCTGCAACCAGCGGCACACCGAGCATCACATACGGTTTGTCGAGCACTGCCGACGGTTTGAAGTGACTGCGGTAGACGCGGATCGCCTCATGCATCAAGCGCGGTGCGAAATGTGAGGCGAAGGCGTAGGGCAAACCGCGCTCGCCGGCCAGTTGTGCACTGAACAGGCTGGAACCAAGGAGCCAGATCGGCACATGGGTGCCGGTGCCGGGCATCGCGATGACTCGTTGCTCCGGGGTGCGCGGGCCGAGGAAGCGCGCCAGTTCGGCGACGTCTTCCGGGAAATCATCGGCACTGCCGGAACGCTCGCGGCGCAGGGCACGGGCGGTCATTTGATCGGAGCCGGGCGCGCGGCCCAGCCCCAAGTCGATCCGCCCCGGATACAGGCTTTCCAGCGTGCCGAACTGCTCGGCAATCACCAGTGGCGCATGGTTGGGCAGCATGACGCCGCCGGAGCCGACGCGGATGGTCGACGTACCCCCGGCCAGATAACCGAGCAGCACTGAAGTGGCGGAACTGGCGATGCCGTCCATGTTGTGGTGTTCAGCCACCCAGAACCGCGTATAGCCGAGTTTCTCGACATGCTGCGCCAGGTTCAACGAGTTGCGCAGCGATTGCGCCGGGCTGCCGTTCTCGCGCACTGGCACCAGGTCGAGGGTGGAAAATTTTACGTCGGACAGTTGCTTCATAAACCTGCGTCTCCGAGTGAGGAGGCAGGTTTTTCTTGCAAACGAAAACCTGCCGAATCATAAGCGTGTTTTGTGCAATGAGGGCATATACCCGAGTTTCAATAGCAGAACGAAAAATCCTACTAAAAAAGTCAACGATTCAGACGAGCTGAACTTTGTCCCGACGTCTATCCTCAGAACCCTTGCAAGCAAAATTCACAACGGCGCGGCGTTCCGCGTCTGATCTTGAGGAGGCAGCATGGCTATCGTTAAGAAAGCATCCGCACATTGGGCAGGTGATCTGAAAACCGGTATCGGCTCGATTTCTACTGAAACCGGCGTCCTCAGAGAAGCACCCTACGGTTTCAAGGCCCGTTTCGAAGGCGGTAAGGGCACCAACCCGGAAGAACTGATCGGCGCCGCACATGCCGGTTGTTTCTCCATGGCGTTCTCGATGATTCTCGGCGATGCAGGCCTGAAGGCCGACAGCATCGACACCGACGCTGAAGTCACCCTCGACCAGGTCGATGGCGGTTTTGCGATCACGGCGGTGAAGCTGATTCTCAAGGCGAAGATCCCGGGAGCCAGTCAGGCGCAGTTTGAAGAACTGAGCAACAAGGCCAAGGAAGGGTGCCCGGTGTCCAAGGTACTCAATGCGAAGATTACCCTTGAGGCATCGCTGGTCGCTTAAGCAGGCGTTGGCTGGGCTGACGTCTTCGCGAGCAAGCCCGCGCCCACAAAGGATCTTTGGTGTTTCACAAGATCTGTTGTGGGCGCGGGCTTGCTTGCGAAAGCGACCTGAAAATCCCCACGAAGCCTGAAGCGATAAACAAGACCTGTGAGCGAAGTCAGAACTCGCCGAGTAAAAGTATGGTCGAATAAATGACAGCAGCTTCAGCGCACACCCGTGCGCGCTGCCTCAAGGAGCTTCTCTCATGAAACGTATTGGCTTGGCGATTTTTTGCAGTGCACTGGCCACCTCGGTTCTTGCCGCCCCCAAAGACTGTGAAGAATTGAAGAACGAGATCGAAATCAAAATCCAGGCGAATGCCGTGCCCTCCTACACGCTGGAAATCGTCAGCAAGGAAGAGGCTGAAAAGCACGAAATCGCCATGGTCGTAGGGACATGCGAAAACGGCACCAAAGCGATCATCTATCAGAAGAACGACAATTGAGGTCGATCACGGCACGCAGTTGACCTGCCGTTCTTCGGCAACGATCTGACCTTGGCGATTGATCAACCGGGCGCTCGGCGTAAAGGCCAGTGACCTGGCTTCAAGACGATAACGTTGCCCGGCCTCGAAATGATCGTAACGCACGGTCAGGTAACACAGCCGCTCCTGCGGATCGGTGTTCATGCTCATGCCACCGCCGAACACCTCGAAATCAAAGCGAACCGTCAACTCGTGACTGCCCGGCGTGACCTGGAAAAACCGTCCGTCCGGCATTCTCTGTTTGTCCAGCCGTTCCGCCATCAGCACTTTGCCGCCAGGGGTGGGCATGGCGAAGTCGACCCAGGCCTTGCCGGGGTCAGCCGCTGGCATCGGGCTCTGGCAACCGGCAACCACACTTGCAGCAAGCAACAACGTCAACCTGCGCATGATCAATGTCCTTTGGATGGGAGATTGAGCATAGCGCCGATCAGGTCTTCTGACAGCCCGCCGGAGTGCCCTGCCCCACGACCTTGCGCTGTTCGTCATAGAGCTTGGCCCAAGGTCGGAAACCGATACTGCCGGCCTGCAATTGATGTCGCTGGCCGGCGTTGAAATCATTGAATTTCACGTTCAACTGGCAATCGCGCCAGAGCGGCTCGGCGTCGGGACCAATATTGGTGGCTTCCACCGGAAACTGATAACGCACCGTCAGCTCATGACTGCCGGGCTGCACCTCGAAATAGCGTTTGTCGATGGCAGCCTTGCGGTCGACTTGCAGCGCTTGAATCGCCGTGTCCTGCTGCCGGGCATTCAGATCGATCCAGGCCTGCGAGGGGTCAGGATCCGGCACTCCAAATCCGGCACATCCGGCCAGCGTCAGCAGGCCTCCTGTCAGCATCAACATACGCATAGCGCAGCTCCAATGGGCGGGATAGTCTTGCGGGCAGACTTTCCAGGGGTTTCTTATTTTGATCAGGCCGCTTCCAAGCCATCGGTTACTTGATCGCGTTTTTCGGATTTTGTTTCCGGGTGTGATGCTTTTGTTGCTCAACGGTTGCGCCAGCGTCAGCTACTACGGCCAGTTGGCCAACGGTCAATGGCAATTGCTGCGGGCCCGCGAGCCGGTGGCCGAGGTGATTGCCGACCCAAGCCGCGACGCAAAGTTACGCGCACACTTGGCGCAGTCACAAAAGGCCCGCACATTCGCCAGCCAGCACTTGCACCTTCCGGATAACCAGAGCTATCGCCTGTACGCCGACATTGGAAGGCCGTTTGTGGTGTGGAATGTGTTCGCCACCCAAGAGTTTTCGCTGACTCCGCAAAAACACTGTTTCCCGATTGCCGGATGCGTGGCCTATCGCGGCTACTACAGCCAGAGCACGGCCCGGGGCGAAGCCGCGATCCAACGCCTGCAGGGCATGGACGTGTCGATCGGCGGCGTCGAGGCGTACTCCACGCTGGGCTGGTTCAACGACCCGATCCTCAATTCGATGATGGGTTGGGGCGACGAGCGGTTGGCCACACTGATTTTTCATGAGTTGGCCCATCAGCGCTTCTATGTGAAGGACGACACCGAGTTCAACGAGTCCTTCGCCACGTTCGTCGAGCAGGAAGGCACCCGGCAATGGCGGGCGTTTCGTGGATTGCCAGCGGACAACGACTCAAAACTCAAACAACGTGACCAGTTCATTGCACTGGTGCTCGATACCCGTTCACGTCTGGAAAAGCTCTACGCCCAGTCATTGCCGGCCGAGCAGATGCGTGAGCGCAAAGCGGCGCAGTTCGAACAGTTTCGCCGGGATTACCGGGTGATGCGTGATCGTCAGTGGGCCGGCGACAAGCGCTATGACGCGTGGGTCAATGCGCCGCTGAACAATGCGCGGCTGTTGCCGTTTGGACTGTACGACCAGTGGGTGCCGGCTTTTGCTGCGCTGTTCAGGCAGGTGGGAGGTGATTGGGTGAGGTTTTATTCAGCGGTGGAGAGGCTGGGGAATTTGCCGGTGCTCGAGCGTAAGGCAGCGTTGAAAACGCTGGCAGATTCTTGATGGCTGACTGAACGGGCCTGTTCGCGAGCCAGCCCGCTCCCACACTGGACTTGCACACGACATACAGGCCCTGTGGGAGCGCAATTTCATCGGTTCTGCAAAAACGCCTGATGCAACTCCTCCAGCGTTTCAAAGTGATAAGCCGGCGCTTCAGCGTTCAACTCTTCAAAACTGCCAAACCCATAGCCCACCGCCGCCCCATCCAGGCCATTGCTGCGTGCACCGATCAGGTCATGTTTACGATCGCCGATCATCAGCGTATCCGCCGGATTCAGGCCTTGCTCGGCAATCAGGTGGGCAATCAACTCGACCTTGTTGGTCCGCGTGCCATCCAGCTCGCTGCCGTAGATCACCTTGAAGTGTCGGGCAAAGTCGAAGTGCCGGGCGATCTCGCGGGCGTACACCCATGGCTTGGACGTCGCGATATACAGCTGCCGCCCTTGGCCGCTCAGGGTTTCCAGCAACGGCGTGACACCGTCGAACACGCGGTTCTCGTACAGTCCCGTCACCTTGAAACGCTCGCGGTAGAAATTCACCGCCTCCCAGGCCTTGGCCTCGTCGAAATCGTAGAACTGCATGAACGCCTGCAACAGCGGCGGGCCGATGAAATGCTCAAGCTTTGTCAGGTCCGGCTCGTCGATGCCGAGTTTGCTCAAGGCGAACTGAATGGAACGAGTGATGCCCTCACGCGGGTCGGTCAGGGTGCCATCGAGGTCGAACAGTACGGTCTGGTAGTGCATGAGAAATCCTGAGCAGGTGTAAGTCGATTCAGAGCTGGTCGTAGCCTTCAGCCAGGTGCAGATCCTTGAGCTTCACGTAATTCGCCGCGCTGTAGGTGAAGAAGGCGTTTTCCTTATCGGTCAGCGCACGGACCTGTTTCACCGGGCTGCCCACATACAGAAAGCCGCTTTCCAGACGTTTGCCCGGCGGCACCAGGCTGCCAGCGCCGATGATCACATCGTCCTCGACCACCGCGCCGTCCATGACAATGCTGCCCATGCCGATCAACACGCGGCTGCCAACCGTGCAGCCGTGGAGCATGACTTTGTGGGCAATGGTCACGTCGTCGCCAATCAGCAGCGCGAAGCCGTCCGGGTTGAACGGGCCTGCGTGGGTGATGTGCAACACGCAACCGTCCTGCACGCTGGTGCGCGCACCGATGCGGATGCGGTGCATGTCGCCACGAATGACCGTCAGCGGCCAGACGGAGCTGTCTTCGCCGATTTCGACGTCGCCGATCACCACCGCCGAGCCGTCGACAAATGCGCCTTTGCTCAACTGCGGGGTGTGATTCTGGTATTTGCGAAGGGACACGATTAGTTCTCTCTCTGTCGCCGATAGCTGCGGTGAGTGTCGATTGTAATTAAGATGGGCGCATGTTTCTTCCAGCCAAGGTGCCAACCGTGAGCGTGAACAACCCTCTTCTGCAGTCCTACGACCTGCCGCCGTTCTCCACGATCCGTGCCGAACACGTCCTGCCGGCCATTGAAACCATCCTGGCCGACAACCGCGCCGCCATCGCCGACATCCTCAAGACCCAAGGCCAGAACCCGACATGGGCCGGCCTGGTACTGGCGATGGACGAACTCAATGACCGCCTCGGTGCGGCATGGAGCCCGGTCAGCCACCTCAACGCCGTGTGCAACAGTGCCGAACTGCGTGATGCCTACGAGTCGTGCCTGCCAGCCCTGAGCGCCTACTCCACCGAGATGGGCCAGAACCGCGAATTGTTCCAGGCCTATGAAGCCCTGGCTAACAGCCCGCAAGCTGCCGGTTTCGACGTGGCGCAAAAAACCATTCTGGAACACGCCCTGCGCGATTTCCGTCTGTCGGGTATCGACCTTCCGGAAGCCGAACAGAAGCGCTACGCCGAAGTGCAGAGCAAACTGTCCGAGCTGGGCAGCCGCTTCTCCAACCAACTGCTCGACGCCACTCAGGCCTGGACCAAGCACGTCACCGACGAAGCCGCCCTCGCCGGCCTGACCGATTCGGCCAAGGCGCAAATGGCTGCCGCCGCACAGGCTAAAGGTCTGGACGGCTGGCTGATCACCCTGGAATTCCCGAGCTACTACGCGGTGATGACCTATGCCCAGGACCGCGCGCTGCGCGAAGAAGTCTACGCCGCCTACTGCACCCGCGCCTCGGATCAAGGCCCCAATGCTGGCCAGAACGACAACGGCCCGGTGATGGAAGAGATTCTGGATCTGCGGCAGGAACTGGCCCAACTGTTGGGCTTCGCCAGTTTCTCCGAGTTGAGTCTGGCGACGAAAATGGCCGAGTCCAGCGATCAGGTGCTGAGCTTCCTGCGCGACCTGGCCAAGCGCAGCAAACCGTTTGCCGCGCAGGATCTGCAACAATTGCGCGCCTACGCCGCCGAACAGGGCTGCGCCGATCTGCAAAGCTGGGACAGCGGTTTCTACGGCGAAAAACTCCGTGAACAACGCTACAGCGTCGCCCAGGAAACCCTGCGCGCGTACTTCCCGATCGACAAGGTGCTGAGCGGTCTGTTCGCCATCGTTCAACGCCTGTACGGCATCGAGATTGCCGAGCTCAAAGGCTTCGACACCTGGCACCCGGACGTGCGCCTGTTCGAAATCAAGGAAAACGGCCAGCACGTCGGCCGCTTCTTCTTCGACCTGTATGCCCGTGCCAACAAGCGCGGCGGTGCCTGGATGGACGGCGCTCGTGATCGTCGTCGCACTGTCGACGGCGTGCTGCAAAGCCCAGTGGCCAATCTGGTGTGCAACTTCACCCCGGCCGACAGCGGCAAACCTGCGCTGTTGACCCACGATGAAGTGACCACCCTGTTCCACGAATTCGGTCATGGCCTGCATCACCTGCTGACCCGCGTCGAACATGCCGGCGTGTCCGGGATCAACGGCGTGGCGTGGGACGCCGTCGAGCTGCCAAGCCAGTTCATGGAAAACTGGTGCTGGGAGCCGGAAGGCCTGGCGCTGATTTCCGGTCACTACGAAACCGGCGAGCCGCTGCCACAGGACCTGCTGGAAAAAATGCTCGCGGCGAAGAACTTCCAGTCTGGCCTGATGATGGTGCGTCAGTTGGAGTTCTCGCTTTTCGACTTCGAACTGCACGCCACCCACGGTGACGGGCGCAGCGCCGCGCAGGTGCTCGAAGGCGTACGCGACGAGGTGTCGGTGATGCGTCCACCGGCCTACAACCGCTTCCCCAACAGCTTTGCGCACATCTTTGCCGGCGGTTACGCGGCGGGTTACTACAGCTACAAGTGGGCCGAAGTGCTGTCGGCGGATGCTTTCTCCAAATTCGAAGAAGACGGCGTGCTCAACGCTGAAACCGGCCGCGCTTTCCGCGAAGCGATTCTGGCGCGTGGCGGTTCGCAGGCGCCGATGGTGCTGTTCGTCGACTTCCGTGGTCGCGAGCCGTCGATTGACGCACTCTTGCGCCACAGCGGCCTGAGTGAGGACGCGGCAGCATGAGTGAGGGGCCTGTGATTACCAAGAAGCGCTTTATCGCCGGGGCGGTTTGCCCGGCGTGCAGCGAGCCGGACAAGTTGATGATGTGGAACGAGGACAGCGTGCCACACCGCGAATGCGTGGCCTGCGGTTACGCCGACACGCTCAACGAGCAAGGGCTGTCGGTGCCCAAAGAACTGGGCACGCGGGTCAATACCAGCGCGCTCAAACCGCCAGCAGACAAGAGCGTCCAGGCGGTGCAGTTCTTCCCGAATCCAAAATTGAAGAAAAACCCCGACGAACAACACTGAGTCAGTGCCACCTTCCACCGATTGCGGTGGAAGGTGGTAACTATGTACCACCCTTCTGCCGCGCTTCCTGCTTAGGCTGGCACTTTCAGCCATCGCTCAAGGAAGACGCCATGCTCCACACCAACCCTCTTTTACAACACTGGACCCTGCCTCCGTGGTCGGCGATACGCGCCGAACATCTGCTGCCAGCCATCAACGCGATCGTGACCGATAACCGCCAGGCCGTTGCCAGGGTGATCACCAGCCAGACCGAGCATCCAGGCTGGGACGATCTGGTCGTGGCCATCGACGAAACCGATGCACGTCTGGTTGAGGCCATGGCCGTTATCGACACGCTTTCGACGGTCAAATCCAACGATATCGACTGGCTCAGGGAAAGCGCGTTGTGCAGCGTCGTTGCCGCTCAGTACAGAGCCGACAAGACCGCTGACCTGGCGCTGTACCGCAGTTATCAACGGCTGGCGAAGAGTTCGGTCGCCACCGGTTTCGACGATCAACGCAAAGCGTCGCTGGCGAAAATTCTGCGCAAATTCCGGTTGTCCGGCATCGAACTGCCGCTCGCACAACAGCGCAAACTTGCCCGCTTGAATGGCGAGATCCGGCTAACGGAGCAACGTTTTCGAAGTCATCTGGAGCTGGCCAACGCCGCGTGGAGCCAACGCATAGACGATGTCACTCAGCTCGAAGGCTTGTCTGCGGCAGTGAAGGCGCGCCTGGCGCTCAACGCCAAAGAGGCAGGACACGAGGGTTGGCGGCTGACGCTGGAGCAAAACACCTACCGGCAAATCATGACCCATGCGCAAAACCGGGCGCTGCGTGAGGCCTATTTCACAGCCTGGATCAACCGGGCGTCGGATCTAGGCCCACAGGCGAAAAAACTCGATAACGATCCGGTACTCAAGGTGCTGATCGCATTGCGTCACGAGAAAGCCCAATTGTTGGGCTTCGAGAATTTCGTCCAGATGCGTCTCGAAAACCGCATGGCCACCTCTGCTGCACAGGTTGAAGCTTTTTTGCGCCAGCAACTGGCGTTGAATACGCCGACCCTGCTGCGCGATGCCCAAGCCCTGAAAGCGTTTGCGCACACCCAAGGGATTGCGGATGTCCAGGCGTGGGATGAAGACTTCCTCGCCGAGCAGTTACGCCTCCAGCAGTTGAACGGTGCGTTGAAAGGCTTGCGTGAGTACTTCCCGCTGGAGGGCACGTTGCGCCGACTTTGTCTGTTCAGCGAGCGCATGTTCGGGATCAGCATCGTCGAACAGACGACCGCCAGCCACTGGCATCAAAGCGTACGGCTACTGGAGGTCAGTGAACATGGGCAGGTGATCGGGCATATCTATGTTGACCCCTATCACCGCGAAGACGCGGCCGACTTCGCCTTCACCTCCGTCTTGCGCACCCGTCGAATCAATGCCGAGGGACGGCCGTCACTGCCGATTGCTTGCCTCTACTGCAATTTCAGCCCTGCCACCGACGAGCACCCGTGCCTGCTCTCCCATGAAAACCTGCGGGTGCTGTTCCACGAATTCGGCCATTGCCTGCAGCATGTGCTGACGCGCTCGCCCCATCGCAACTTGTCGGGGATTTCCCAACTGGCGCGTGATACCGCCGAATTTGCCGGGCAGTTGTTTGAACACTGGTGCCTGTCACCCGAGTTTCTGGTGTGGCTGGCGGCGCATTACCAGAGCGGCGAACGCCTGACAGAAGCGCGGGTCAACACCGCGCTGGCCGCCATTGGCGCCCACACCAGTCGGACCACCGCGATGTTACTGATGACGGCGCTGTTTGATCTGGAGTTGCACCACACTCATGGCGATGGCCGAAGCATCGAACAAGTGTTCGAGGATGTGCAACGCGAGATTCCTCATCTAGGAATGTCGGGTTATCACCGCTTCGCCTATGGCTTTGACTATTTGGTGACCGGTTACGAGGCGTCAGTCTATGCCTACAAATGGTCTGGCGTGCTGGCAACCGAAGTGTTCAAGCGGTTTCAGCGAGACTGGGTGTTCGACGCACAAACGGGTCGGGATTTTCGCGAGGCGTTCTTTTCCCCCGGCGACTCGCGCTCGTTGCTGAGCGCGGCGCAGGCGTTTCTCGGCGAGCCGGTCAACACGCAATTTTTTGCGGCCGCACCTCAATGAATTCTCTGGTCACTTGAGATTGACGGTCTGAAACCAGCTCTTCATCGAGCAGGTGGCGAACGCGCTGGTGCTGCAATCACCATTGGCCAGCGCAGTGCGCAGCTTGTCGACATCGGCCTGCATCATGTAGCGAATGCCATCCTTGAAATGGCCGCTTTCGCCGAAACCACCTTGGGTCATCTCGTTCAAGGCATCCTCTTTGCTCCAGCCTTGCACCACCACGCGGTACATCGCTGCCATCAGGCCGGTGCGGTCAGAACCGTGTTTGCAATGCATCAACACCGGGCCCTTGGCTTCGGCGCTCTGGATAGCGCGCAAAGTCTTGAGCACATCGCTGTCATCAACGTGATTGGTGCGATAGGACAACTGCACTTGATTGATGCCTGGCTCGGACAGCCAGCGACTGTCGGCCTCCGGCAAGAAGTTGATCACCGTTGCCACTTTGAGATTTTTCAACAGCGGCACCGCGCCGCTATCGGGCAATGCACTGCGATAGAGGGTCGGCGACATCTGGAACAGGTTGTATTGCACCTCGACCGGCTGCGCCCACTCCTCGGGACGGGAAGGCACGGTATCAGCCGCCTGGGCCGGGATCAGGTGCAGCATGGCGACAAGCGACAAACACAAAGCGGGGAAAAAACGCACTCGAGACATGCTGGGTAGACCGTGTCGGTTTTTTGAAGAATTGAAGCTTCAAGGTTTGCCGGTCAAAGCCCCGTGAGCCGTCTGTCAAAGAAATGTGAATCGGCATCAATCCGCTGAAAAGCGGGTCAGCCATTTCGGCTTTTTTCGACTGAAACGATTCATCTCAATGCTTAGGCTGCTACCATTTGTCACATCATGTTGCAGCTCTCCGGATCATCCCGGCCACGTCGCGACGAAAAATCCTCAAGCCGTTCGCAGAAACGGCTGACCACCCTTAATGCCTGATGAGGTGCCCCCCCCCCATGTCTGATGAAGATCGAGACAACCCGCGGCGTGAGTTTTTGCGCAAATCCCTGACCCTGATTCCCGTCGTCACCCTGGCCGGTACCGGTCTGGGCAGCAGCGTGCTGCAAGCCGCGCCTGAACCTGCGCCCGCAACGCAACCGGTTCGCGCTGACGCCGACGATTATCAGCCAAGCTATTTCACCGCCCAAGAATGGGCCTTCATCCATGCCGCCGTGGCGCAACTGATCCCCAACGACGATCAAGGCCCGGGAGCGCTGGAAGCTGGCGTGCCGCAATACATCGATCGTCAGATGAACACCCCGTATGCCGCTGGCGCCCTTTGGTACATGCAAGGCCCCTTCAACGCCGACGCGGCGCCGGAGATGGGCTGGCAGAGCAAACTCGTGCCAAAAGAGATCTATCGCCTCGGCATCGCCGCCACGGATCAGTGGGCAAAATCCATCAACGGTAAAGTATTTGCTGACCAAGACAGCGCTACCCGAGACGATTTACTCAAACAACTCGAAGCCGGAAAACCGCAATTCGATACCGTCCCCGCGAAGATTTTCTTCAACCTGTTGCTGCAAAACACCAAGGAAGGGTTCTTCTGCGACCCGATCCACGGCGGCAACAAAGGCATGGTCGGCTGGACCATGATCGGCTTCCCCGGCGCCCGCGCCGATTTCATGGATTGGGTGGAACGCAACGAGCAATACCCCTTCCCGGCAGTTTCGATTCGCGGCGAGAGGGCGTGAGCATGGCAACGGTAATGAAGAAGGTCGACGCCGTGATCGTCGGTTTCGGCTGGACGGGCGCGATCATGGCCAAAGAGCTGACCGAGGCCGGGCTCAACGTGCTGGCGCTGGAGCGCGGGCCGATGCAGGACACCTACCCCGACGGCAACTATCCACAGGTGATTGACGAACTGACCTACAGCGTGCGGAAAAAACTCTTCCAGGACATTTCCAAAGAGACCGTGACCATTCGCCATAGCGTCAACGACATTGCCTTGCCCAACCGCCAGTTGGGCGCGTTCCTCCCGGGCAACGGCGTCGGCGGCGCCGGGCTGCACTGGTCGGGTGTGCACTTTCGTGTCGACCCGATCGAGTTGCGCATGCGCAGCCATTACGAAGAGCGTTACGGCAAAAGCTTCATCCCCAAAGACATGACCATCCAGGACTTCGGCGTCAGCTATGAAGAGCTGGAGCCGTTCTTCGATTTCGCCGAAAAGGTTTTCGGCACGTCGGGCCAGGCCTGGACCGTGAAAGGTCAATTGGTCGGTCAGGGCAAGGGGGGCAACCCTTACGCACCGGATCGCTCCAACCCGTTCCCGCTGCAGGCACAGAAAAACACCGTGTCCGCACAGCTGTTCGGCAAAGCGGCTACGGAGGTCGGTTACAAACCCTACAACCTGCCTTCGGCCAATACCTCGGGCCCGTACACCAATCCCTACGGCGCGCAGATGGGCCCGTGCAATTTCTGCGGGTTCTGCAGCGGTTACGTTTGCTACATGTATTCCAAGGCCTCGCCGAACGTGAACATTCTGCCGGCGCTCAAGCCGCTGCCGAATTTCGAATTGCGACCCAATGCCCATGTGCTGCGGGTCAACCTCGACAGCAGCAAAACCAAAGCCACCGGCGTCACTTACGTCGACAGCCAGGGCCGCGAGATCGAGCAACCGGCGGACCTGGTGATCCTCGGCGCTTTCCAGTTGCACAACGTGCGTCTGATGCTGCTTTCCGGGATTGGCAAACCTTACGACCCCATCAGCGGCGAAGGTGTGGTGGGGCGTAACTTCGCCTACCAGAACATGGCGACCATCAAGGCGTTCTTCGACAAGGACACCCACACCAACAACTTCATCGGCGCCGGCGGTAACGGCGTGGCGCTGGATGACTTCAACGCCGACAACTTCGACCACGGCCCGCACGGCTTCGTCGGCGGTTCGCCAATGTGGGTCAACCAGGCGGGCAGCCGACCGATTGCCGGCACCTCCAACCCACCGGGCACTCCGGCCTGGGGCAGTGCCTGGAAACGCGCGACCGCCGATTACTACACCCACCAGGTGTCGATGGACGCTCACGGCGCGCATCAATCCTACAGAGGCAACTACCTCGATCTCGACCCGGTGTACCGCGATGCCTACGGCTTGCCCCTGCTGCGGATGACGTTCGACTGGCAGGAAAACGACATCAAAATGAACCGCTTCATGGTCGAGAAAATGGGCAAAGTCGCCGAGGCGATGGGCCCGAAAGCCATTGCGGTGATTGGCAAGAACGTTGGCGATCACTTCAACACCGCGGCCTACCAGACCACGCACCTCAACGGTGGCGCGATCATGGGCACCGATCCGAAGACCAGCGCGCTGAACCGCTACTTGCAGAGCTGGGACGTGCATAACGTCTTCGTGCCGGGCGCTTCAGCGTTCCCGCAGGGCCTGGGCTACAACCCGACCGGGCTGGTGGCTGCGTTGACCTACTGGTCGGCAAAAGCGATCCGCGAGCAATACCTGAAAAACCCCGGCCCGCTGGTTCAGGCGTAAGGAGCGATGACCATGAAAAATCTTGTTATCGCGACCTTGGCCCTGCTCGGCAGCGCCTCTTTGCAGGCCGCCGAAGTTGATCAATCCTTGATCAAAAAGGGCGAATACCTCGCCCGTGCCGGCGACTGTGTGGCTTGCCACACTGCAAAAAACGGTAAGGCGTTCGCTGGTGGCCTGCCGATGGAAACCCCGATCGGCACGATCTATTCGACCAACATCACTCCGGATAAAACCGGCATCGGTGATTACAGCTTCGAGGACTTTGATCAGGCCGTACGTCATGGTGTCGCTAAAAACGGTAGTACGTTGTACCCGGCGATGCCGTATCCGTCCTACGCCCGTGTCAGCCAAACCGACATGAAAGCGCTGTACGCGTATTTCATGCAGGGCGTAGAACCGGTGGCGCAACAGAACAAGGCCAGCGACATTCCATGGCCGTTGAGCATGCGCTGGCCGCTGATGGGCTGGCGCTGGATGTTTGCGCCGAAGGTCGAGGGCTATAAAGCGACATCGGATGATCCGGTGATCAGCCGTGGGGCGTACCTGGTGGAAGGCCTGGGCCATTGCGGCGCCTGCCACACGCCGCGTGCCCTGACCCTGCAGGAAAAATCCCTGAGCGCGGCCGATGGCAGCACGTTCCTGGCCGGCAGCGCGCCACTGGAAGGCTGGATCGCCAAGAGCCTGCGCGGCGATCACAAGGACGGCCTCGGCAGTTGGAGCGAAGAGCAACTGGTGCAGTTCCTCAAGACCGGCCGCAGTGACCGCAGCGCAGTGTTCGGCGGCATGAGCGATGTGGTCACCCACAGCATGCAATACATGACCGACGCCGACCTGACTGCAATTGCTCGCTACCTGAAGTCGTTGCCAGCGACTGATCCGAACGATCAACCGCACTCGTACGATGAAAAAGCCGCCAAGGCCCTATGGAACGGTGACGACAGCCAGCGCGGCGCGTCGGTTTACATCGACAACTGCGCGGCATGCCACCGCACCGACGGCCACGGCTATACGCGGGTATTCCCGGCGCTGGCAGGTAATCCGGTGCTGCAATCGGAAGATCCAACCTCATTGATCCACATCGTGCTCAAGGGCGGGACATTGCCGGCAACGTACACCGCGCCTTCGACCTTCACCATGCCCGGCTTCGCCTGGCGGTTGTCGGATCAGGAAGTGGCGGATGTGGTGAGCTTCATTCGCGGCAGTTGGGGTAACAAGGGCGCGCCGGTGAACGCTGCCGATGTCGCGAGCCTGCGCAAGAACGATACGCAGACCACTTCCGGGGATGACCTGGGGCAAGTTACTGCGCAGTAACGAGGCTTGAATACCGCTGACATGGCATGGGTGTTTTTGCTGTGTCAGCGGGCAATTCAACGCGTGGACTGAAAGCCCTTGAATTGCGCAAAGGCATCGGCTAACTGCAGGTAAAGTTTTTTGTCGTATTTATCGACGTCACCATCGCCATCGGCGTCAACGGCGTCTTCGGAAATCAGGTCATAACGACCATTGCCTTCCGATGAAGAGGCAAAGAGCGAGTAGTCGTAGTCCATCATTTCGGTCGCGTCTTCATCATAGTGATAAAACGCGACCTCAGGATTTCCGTCTCGGTCCATATCCGCAATTTCCAGCAATATCCTGATAGCCATTGATCAAGTCCTTTCAGTTGATTTCGCCCGTACAACCGACAATCGTGCCTAGGCTTCTGGACATTAAAGTTGGGGAGAAATCGGGTCTACTGTCAGACTTGACAGGATGTATACACATACAGTCGTCTGGCCTGAACAATAACCACTGTAAATACTGACACCTGTCAACTCTGACAGTAGACACTCTTCTTTACGTTACTTAGGGTGCAAAGGGAAGCAGACGCAATTGTCCTTAATATCGCCCTGGTATGGAGCACAAAGACATGAGCTATTCATTGCTATATGAGTTCAAAGACACGGATGGGGACGGAAAGGCAGAAGCGGTAATTTCCCGGTACAACAATGGAGATGCAGTTAATTCAATGCCCGACGTTGTGGTCACGGCGTACGCCAATACCGCCAACGGAAAATTTGACACGGTCACCGGAGTCGACGACGTCGAGGGCGACGGTGACATTGATGAGGATGACGAATCCTATTATGCCCTGGCAAGCGACCTCGCCTCTGCTTTGGTCGGTTTGAGTACCGTCGGTGCGGGTCGTCTTTACCGATGCATACTTATCTCATTTGGAGACAACGCCTCAGGGAGCAAACTTGGCGACGTCAACATTGGTTTGTTTAATGTCGCGAACTCCGATTTGACTCGCCCGGATTCAGTCGTGACCGTCACAGGTTATGACAAGGGTATGTATAAAAAAGTGTCAGGATCGACGGACGCAGACGGTGATGGCGATATTGATCTGGACGATGAGTTTATTTTCAGAAAAATCGCGGTCTCCTTTGCGTCAATGAGAGATTTTAAAATTTGAAATAAGCGCTGACATGGTTGCTACGGTGTCGACGAAACACTGTCCGACAAAAAACCCTGCATGCGTGAATCATGCAGGGTTTTCTTGCATTTATCGCCGTGCGCTTTACGGATTAACGATACTTGCATAAGCCTTGGCCAGCGCCATCAACTTGGCTTTGTCATCGCCATCAATGTCACCGTCGCCGTCGACATCTTTCTTGTCCGTGCGGATGGTGAAGGACTTGCCGCGATCAGCGGATACCGCCACCACGTAGATGGAATCGACCAACGCCTCGGTCGATAGTTGCTCCTCGGCATTCCAGCCCAGTTCCTTGCGGGCAAGTTGCATGGAAACAATGGTATTGGGTTCCGATGGACCCGGCAGCATCATTTGTAGAAAAACACCACGTTGATTGAGGTACGACATACATAAAGTCCTTTTAGTTTAAAAATCAGGCATCAGTACCTGAAAGTTGAACAAGACTATATTTGATAATTTTCATATACAACGGAACATATGTATCGCCGGCTTTCCATAGTTATGGCTATTTAAGGAACCTATCAGCAAGCTGCATGGCTGAACGGTACTGGATCACGATGGGCATTACCGGATACTGTATGCATATACAGATCAGAGATTGCTCAATGTTCAGTCCTCTCCCTCCCCGCGGTCGCGGCACCGCCACCAACCCGCACAACCGTTTCGCGCCGAACCGTTCGGTGGTCGAGGACGACGGCTGGTATCAGGAAGTGCCCGAGACGCAGGGCACCGAGGTGATGATCGAAACCGCGAAGACCATCATCACTCGTAACACGTCGCCGGATTTGCCCTTTGATCGTTCGATCAATCCCTATCGTGGCTGCGAGCACGGCTGCATCTATTGCTACGCGCGACCCAGCCACGCCTATTGGGATATGTCGCCGGGTCTGGATTTTGAAACGAAGCTGATCGCCAAGACCAATGCCGCACAGGTACTGGAAGAACAACTCGGGAAAAAAGGCTATCAATGCGCGCCGATCAATCTCGGTTCCAACACCGATCCGTATCAGCCAATCGAACGCGAATACAAGATCACTCGTCAGATCCTCGAAGTGCTTTTGCGCTATCGACACCCGGTGACCATCGTCACCAAAGGCTCGCTGATCCTGCGTGATCTCGATCTACTGACCGAACTGGCGCAGCAACGGCTGGTGGCGGTGATGATCAGCCTCACGACGCTGGACGATGAGCTCAAGCGCATCCTCGAACCCCGCGCCGCAGCGCCCAAGGCACGGCTGAGGGCAATCCGGGTGATGCGCGAAGCAGGAATTCCGGTGGGCGTGCTGTGTTCGCCAATGATTGCGATGATCAACGACAGCGAGATCGAGAGCCTGCTCACCGAGGCCCACGCCGCCGGCGCGCAAAGTGCTGCGTACATGATGCTGCGCCTGCCGCTGGAAGTGGCGCCGCTGTTCGAAGAATGGCTGAACGCGCATTACCCGCAAAGGGCGGCGCATGTGCTGAGCCTGATTCGCCAGAGCCGTGGCGGCGAGCTCTACGACAGCCGTTTCGGCGCACGGATGCGGGGCGAAGGGCCGTTTGCCGATCTGCTCGCGCAACGTTTCGCCAAAGCCATCAAGCGTCTTGGACTCAATCACCGCGAGGGCTACAACCTCGATTGCACAGCCTTCTGTCCGCCAGGACGGCAGATGTCATTGATTTAGCAAACGGGCCAATGCATGGATATAACGAGGCCTGTATGAGAACTCATACAGGCCTTGTCTTTATTTACGCAATGACGATGCCACTGTAAGCCTTCGCCAACGCGATCAACTTCGCCCGGTCATGACGGTCAATATCACCGTCACCGTCCATATCGCCGTATGGCCCGACCTCAAAATTTTTGCCGTTATCGCGCGATATTGCAGCAATCTGTTTAATGTCAACCAACTTTTCGGTTATAAGTTTTGTTTCTGGATCCTGTTGTTTTTGTTTAGTTGCAAAGTTCATGATCACCATGATCTCTTTGCGAGGCAGCGAAATTTCCATCTTTTCTAGAAAAATACCTTTGATACTATTTGGACGCAAAACAGATGTCATAAAAAATCCCTTTTTTAATTTATTTGCCTTATTGAACGTCTCGGCACTTCGGATCATACGGGCCATCATCTTCAACGCCATTCAACATCTGTTTCATCAGGTTTCGTATGGTTAACCCAGGGACTGGCTCGGGCCACTGCTCTGCCCTCAATTGCTGAGCGCCAGCGACGCCGCCACGACTTGTCACGGCAAGGGAGGACTCACCCACCTCAAGGCCCGATAGAAATTGCACAGCCTTCTGTCCGCCGGGTCGCCAGATTTCCTAGATTTAGCGACAATTGACCTATGGTTGAGCGGTTGGAACCCTTCCGTCGAACTGCCTCAGTCACGTTTTTTGTGACCTGGAACACACGTTCTAGAGCGTTTGATTCAGTTTGAATTAAGTTTCGACGGCTACCTTGTTCATCGAGTGACTGACGGGTCGGGATAACCCGGATGTTTTAAACAGCCACTGGCTTCACACCGGAATACACGGGAATGACTCCCAGAATCCGCCAAAGAGGATGAATCATGAGTGACAAGGATAAACAGCCGTTGGCTGCGTCGGCGCAAGCCCCTGAGGCGCAATCCGCCGATGCAGCGCTGCGACAGATCGTTGACGGCTTTTTGCATTTTCATCATGAGGTCTTCCCGCAGCAGGAAGAACTCTTCAAGAAACTCGCCACGGCCCAATCGCCACGGGCGATGTTCATTACCTGCGCCGATTCGCGCATCGTCCCCGAGCTGATCACTCAGAGTTCACCCGGCGATCTGTTCGTGACGCGTAACGTCGGCAACGTTGTTCCACCTTATGGCCAGATGAACGGCGGCGTTTCCACCGCCATCGAATACGCGGTGCTGGCGCTGGGCGTGCAGCACATCATCATCTGCGGGCACTCCGATTGTGGCGCCATGCGTGCGGTGCTCAACCCGGACAGCCTGGAAAAAATGCCGACGGTCAAAGCCTGGCTGCGCCACGCTGAAGTCGCGAAAACCATGGTGCACGACAACTGTCACTGCGCCGACGAAAAAGAAAGCATGCCGATCCTCACCGAGGAAAACGTCATCGCCCAATTGCAGCACTTGCGTACCCATCCTTCGGTAGCCTCACGCATGGCGAACGGTCATCTGTTCATCCATGGCTGGGTCTACAACATCGAAACCAGCGAAATCAAAGCTTACGACGCGGATCAGAGTCGATTCCTGCCGCTCGACGGCAGCCATCCGATTCCGGTGGCGACGCCCAAAGCGCGCTTCTAAATCTTCCTAAAAATCTGTGTGGTTTGACGCCGGCCGCTGTTTCAGCGGTTCGGCGAAGCCATGCCTGAAGAAAACTTCGGGAGAATCGCCATGCGTGCGGCTCAATTGAAAGCGGTATTGCCACGGGAGTTGCTCGCTTCAGTGGTTGTGTTTCTGGTCGCCCTGCCGCTGTGCATGGGTATTGCGATTGCGTCGGGATTGCCACCGGCCAAAGGGCTGATCACCGGGATCATCGGTGGTCTGGTGGTGGGTTGGCTGGCCGGTTCCCCTCTGCAGGTCAGCGGACCGGCAGCGGGTTTGGCGGTGCTGGTATTCGAACTGGTACGACAGCACGGCATCGAGATGCTCGGGCCGATTCTGTTGCTGGCAGGTTTCCTGCAATGGGTGGCCGGGCGCTTGAAGCTCGGTTGCTGGTTTCGCGTCACGGCGCCAGCGGTGGTGTACGGCATGCTCGCCGGGATCGGCGTATTGATCGTGCTCTCACAAATCCATGTGATGCTCGACGCCTCACCAAAGCCCTCCGGGCTGGATAACCTCACGGCTTTCCCCGGTGCGGTGGCGCAAGCCTTGCCGTCATTCGGCTGGCAGGCCGGACTGCTCGGGCTGTCGACCATTGCCGTGATGTGGCTGTGGGAGAAATTGCGCCCGCATTCGCTGCGCTTCATTCCCGGCGCATTGCTGGGGGTCGGTCTGGCTACGGGCGCCAGCCTGATGCTCGCCTTGCAGGTGAAACGGGTTGAAGTGCCGGCGAACCTGGCGCAAGCCATCGACTGGCTGAAACCTGCGGATCTGCTCAGTCTGGCGGATCCGACGCTGCTGATCGCTGCGCTTGCCGTAGCGTTTATCGCCAGCGCCGAAACCCTGTTGTCGGCGGCCGCGGTCGATCGGATGCACAGCGGCGTACGCTCGGACTTCGACCGAGAACTGTCGGCGCAGGGTGTGGGCAACATGCTCTGCGGTCTGGTCGGTGCGCTGCCGATGACCGGGGTGATCGTGCGCAGTTCGGCCAACGTTCAGGCCGGTGCGACCACGCGTTACTCAACGATTTTCCATGGCCTGTGGTTGCTGGCGTTCGTGTTGTTGTTATCGAGCGTGCTGCAAAGCATTCCGGTGGCGAGTCTGGCGGGTGTGCTGGTGTATACCGGTTTCAAACTGGTGGACCTGAAAGTCTTCCGTGGTCTGAGCCGTTATGGCCGGATGCCGATGTTCACCTACGCCGCGACGGCGCTGGCGATCATCTTCACGGATCTGCTGACCGGCGTACTGATCGGTTTCGGTCTGACCTTGCTGAAACTGGCGTTCAAGGCTTCACGACTGAAAATCAGCCTGATCGATCTGCCGCAACAAGGCGAGATGGAGTTGCGCCTGCTCGGCGCGGCGACGTTCCTCAAGGTGCCGGCGCTGACGCAGGTGCTGAACACGATTCCAACGGGCACGACGGTGCATGTGCCGCTCAATAACCTGAGCTACATCGACCATTCGTGTCTGGAGTTGCTGGAGGAGTGGGGTCGGGCGAATGCGGCGAAGGGGTCGAAACTGTTGATTGAGTCGCGTGGGTTGAAGCGCAGGCTAGAGGGGCGGATTCGTACTACCACCGGGATCGGCACGGCCGGCTAAATCTTCCCGCCTGAACACAAACCCTGTGGGAGGGGGCTTGCTCCCGAAAGCGATGAATCAGTCGACATTGTTAGTGACTGACACACCGCCTTCGGGAGCAAGCCCCCTCCCACATTGGCATTTGCGCACGCCTTTAAATCAGGCAGCCGGTTGATCCAGCTCCAGGCCCACGCCCAGTCGGCGGCCCATGCACGGCCAGCGTTTCCACGCGGCGCCGGTGTCCGGGCTGCTTAGTTTTTCGCGGTAGGCCTCTACCGACTCCAGCGCAAAACTCTCTTCGTCGAGCATCTCGTCGATGGCGTGATGCACAGCTTCGTCCAGTTGGTTGGCAAATTCCTCACCGATCAATTGGTGAGCAATCAGATTGGCGACCGTCATGTCCAGGGGGATCAGTGGCTGGCCGAAATGCTTGATGTAGAGGTCGTTGACCTCTTCGACAAAACGGTGCGCCAGATAGGCTTCGTCCAGCAGGCTGTCCAGGCCAACGTGCCCGGCCATGATGGCCGGCGGCTGGAGGAAATACTGCTCGGCGATTTTCAGCACCGGTTTGATCTGCGATTCGATTCCCGCTTCCCTGGCGACTTCATTGGCTGCATCCAGCAGGTCTGGCACTTCTTCGATGTAGGCGGCGACAAAACGCGTCAGTACGCCTTGGGCGTCGGCTTCCGGCAATTGGATCGCCGGATGTAAATGAGGCAGCTTGCTTTCCAGCTGACGAGTCAGCAGGCCGGTGTCTTTCTCATGTTGTTGGGCTGTTTGGATCTGCTCGCGCAATGCGGCGGTGTTCATGAAAACTCCAGGAAACAAGGCAATGAAATAGGGAAGACATAAGTTAGCTGGCTTACGAAAAATGCTAAGACGCATTTGTCATAATTATTTCATCCTTGATGCACCCGCGTTATATCCGTTTGCCACCACTCGTCTGCATCCTTCTCCATTCGTGCCCTCGAACGCAAGTCCCGGCTGTTTCAGTTCATTTACGTCCTCACATTGCAATTTCCAGTCGCTGTCTATACTCGCCATTGAATGGAGTTAGCTGATGACGCCCGACTGCCCACGCAGCAAGGCCCGGCGATTCAAGTTCGTAGTCTGATGCAGCCGCTCCCTTGCCGCAGGCGTTGCGCCTACGGGATAACAAGAACGATAAGGGGAACCCGCAATGATGCGACATCCACACGTCTGGATGGGCCTCCTGTTGTGGTCGATTTTCAGCCAGGCTAATGCGGCCTGGACTGTGAATATGGCGCCTGGAGCGACTGAGATCAGTCACGCAGTATTCGACCTGCACATGACCATCTTCTGGATCTGTGTGGTGATCGGGGTCATCGTCTTCGGCGCCATGTTCTGGTCGATGATGGTGCACCGCCGCTCTACCGGGCAGGTCGCCGCAAAATTCCACGAAAGCACCACCGTCGAGATTCTCTGGACCATCGTGCCGTTCCTGATTCTGGTGGCGATGGCCGTGCCGGCGACCGCCACCCTGATCAAGATGTACGACACCAGTGAGCCGGATATCGATATCCAGATCACCGGGTATCAGTGGAAGTGGCACTACAAATACCTGGGCCAGGACGTTGAGTTCTTCAGCAACCTGGCCACCCCCGCCGAGCAGATCCACAACAAGGAAGCCAAGGGCGAGCACTACCTGCTTGAGGTCGACAAGCCGTTGGTGCTGCCAACCGGGGCCAAGGTGCGCTTCCTCGTAACCTCAGCCGACGTCATCCACTCATGGTGGGTGCCGGCCTTCGCGGTCAAGCGCGATGCGATCCCGGGGTTCGTCAACGAAGCCTGGACGCGCATCGACAAGCCCGGCATTTACCGTGGCCAGTGCGCCGAATTGTGCGGCAAGGATCACGGCTTCATGCCGATCGTGGTCGAGGTCAAGGAAAAGGCCGACTACGACAAGTGGCTCGCCGAGCGTAAGGCCGAGGCCGCGCAGCTCAAAGAGCTGACCAGCAAGGAATGGACCCTCGACGAGCTCAAGGAGCGCGGCGACAAGGTCTATCACACCACCTGCGTAGCCTGTCACCAGGCCGAAGGCCAGGGCCTGCCGCCGATGTTCCCGGCACTCAAGGGCTCGAAAATCGCCACAGGGCCGAAAGAAGGTCACCTGAGCATTGTCTTCCACGGCAAACCCGGCACCGCCATGGCGGCGTTCGGCAAGCAACTGTCGGAAGTCGATATCGCAGCGGTCGTGACTTACGAACGTAACGCCTGGGGCAACAACAAGGGCGACATGGTCACGCCAAAAGAAGTGCTGGAGCTGAAACAGGCGCAAAGCAAATGAGCCGGTCTATCGCGTACTTCGTGAACCGGCCGGGGCAGCGCGCCCCGGCCAGCCCCGTCCACTCAAGTAAAGGAGACCGGCCATGAGCGCTGTCATCGACGACCACGGTCATGCCGACCACGCCCACGGCCCCGCCAAAGGCCTGATGCGCTGGGTGCTGACCACCAACCACAAGGACATCGGCACGCTGTACCTGTGGTTCGCGTTTTCCATGTTCTTGCTGGGCGGCTCGTTCGCCATGGTGATCCGCGCCGAGCTGTTCCAGCCCGGATTGCAGATCGTCGAACCGGCGTTCTTCAACCAGATGACCACCATGCACGGTCTGGTGATGGTTTTCGGGGCGGTGATGCCGGCGTTCGTCGGCCTCGCCAACTGGATGATCCCGTTGATGATCGGCGCGCCGGACATGGCCCTGCCACGGATGAACAACTTCAGTTTCTGGCTGCTGCCGGCAGCGTTCCTGATCCTGGTGTCGACCCTGTTCACCCCCGGTGGCGGGCCGAACTTTGGCTGGACGTTCTATGCGCCGCTGTCGACCACCTACGCGCCGGAAAGCGTGACGTTTTTCATCTTCGCCATCCATTTGATGGGGATCAGTTCGATCATGGGCGCGATCAACGTGATCGCGACCATCCTCAACCTGCGCGCCCCCGGCATGACGTTGATGAAAATGCCGCTGTTCGTCTGGACCTGGCTGATCACCGCGTTCCTGCTGATCGCGGTGATGCCGGTGCTGGCCGGGTGCGTGACGATGATGCTGATGGACATTCACTTCGGCACCAGTTTCTTCAGCGCCGCCGGTGGCGGTGACCCGGTCTTGTTCCAGCATGTGTTCTGGTTCTTCGGCCACCCCGAGGTGTACATCATGATCCTGCCTGCCTTCGGTGCCGTCAGCTCGATCATCCCGACCTTCTCGCGCAAACCGCTGTTCGGCTACACCTCGATGGTCTACGCGACGGCGAGCATCGCGTTCCTGTCGTTCATTGTCTGGGCGCACCACATGTTCGTGGTCGGCATTCCGCTGGTCGGCGAGCTGTTCTTCATGTACGCCACACTACTGATCGCCGTGCCGACCGGGGTCAAGGTGTTCAACTGGGCGAGCACCATGTGGCAAGGCTCGCTGACCTTCGAGACGCCGATGCTGTTTGCCGTGGCGTTCGTGATCCTGTTCTCGATCGGCGGGTTCTCCGGGCTGATGCTGGCCATCGCCCCGGCGGACTTCCAGTATCAGGACACCTACTTCGTGGTGGCGCATTTCCACTACGTGCTGGTGCCGGGTGCGATTTTCGGGATCTTCGCCTCCACGTACTACTGGCTGCCGAAATGGACCGGCCACATGTACGACGAAACCCTCGGAAAGCTGCACTTCTGGCTGTCATTCGTCGGCATGAACCTGACCTTCTTCCCGATGCACTTTGTCGGCCTTGCGGGAATGCCGCGGCGGATTCCGGACTACAACCTGCAGTTCGCCGACTTCAACATGGTCTCCTCGATCGGCGCGTTCATGTTCGGCGCCACGCAGATCTTCTTCCTGTTCATCGTGATCAAGACCATTCGCGGCGGGCCGCCGGCACCGGCCAAACCATGGGATGGCGCCGAAGGCCTGGAGTGGAGCGTGCCGTCACCGGCGCCGTATCACACCTTTACTACGCCGCCGGAAGTGAAATGAAACGCCTTGCCTTTGTGGGAGGGGGCTTGCTCCCACAGGGGTTCTCGGTTGAGGGCTGGAACCATGGCTGACTCGATTTCGTTGAAGAAACTGGTCACCCGCCTGCTCGGCGTGGTGGTGGCGATGTTTGTTTTCGGTTTCGCCCTGGTGCCGATCTACGACGTGATGTGCAAAGCCTTGGGTATCAATGGCAAGACCGCCGGGCAGTATGAGGGCGAGCAGGTCGTCGACACTTCGCGGCAGGTGCGCGTGCAGTTTTTGTCGACCAACAACGTCGACATGCCGTGGGACTTCTACCCCAAGCACGACGAGCTGACGGCCAACCCCGGGGCGGTCAACGAGATGATCTTTATCGCCCGCAACCCCACCGACAAACCAATGAGTGCGCAAGCCGTGCCAAGCATCGCACCGAGCAACGCGGCGGCGTATTTCCACAAGACCGAGTGCTTTTGTTTTACCCAGCAGGTGCTGCAGCCCGGTGAACAGATCGAGATGCCGGTGCGTTTCATTGTTGACCGCGACATGCCCAAGGATGTGAAGCACCTGACGCTGTCCTACACGCTGTTCGATATCACCGCCCGACATCCACCGGTGGCTGTACACACTGGCGGTTAAGCGTGCCCGATAAGGAGAACAATAAATGGCAACTCATGAGCACTATTACGTCCCGGCCCAGAGCAAATGGCCGATCATCGCCACGTTCGGCATGGCCATCACCATGTATGGCCTGGCCACCTGGTTCAACGATTTGAAGGCCGCACGCCCGGAATCCCACGGGCCGTACATCTTTTTCGTCGGCGGACTGTTACTGGCGTACATGCTGTTCGGCTGGTTCGGGGTGGTGATCAAGGAAAGCCGTGCGGGGCTCTACAGCTCGCAACTCGATCGCTCGTTCCGCTGGGGCATGAGTTGGTTCATTTTCTCCGAGGTGATGTTCTTCGCCGCCTTCTTTGGTGCGCTGTTTTACGTGCGTCACATCTCCGGCCCGGCGCTCGGCGGTGAAGGCCCCAAAGGCATTGCCCATATGCTGTGGCCGAACTTCCAGTTCACCTGGCCGCTGCTGCACACCCCGGATCCGAAACTGTTCCCGCCACCCAAGGAAGTCATCAGCCCGTGGGGCCTGCCGCTGATCAACACGATTCTGCTGGTCAGCTCCAGCGTGACCATCACCATCGCCCACCACGCCTTGAAGAAGGGCCATCGCGGCGCGCTGAAAATCTGGCTGGCGATCACCGTGCTGCTGGGCTGCGCGTTCCTCGGCTTCCAGGCTGAGGAATACATGCACGCCTACCACGAACTGGGCCTGACACTGGGTTCGGGCATTTATGGCGCGACGTTCTTCATGCTCACCGGTTTTCACGGCGCCCACGTGACCATCGGCACGATCATTCTGTTTGTGATGCTGATGCGGATCATGAAGGGCCACTTCGACAACGAGCACCAGTTCGGCTTCGAAGCGGCGAGCTGGTATTGGCACTTCGTCGACGTGGTGTGGATCGGCTTGTTCGTTTTCGTTTACGTGCTCTGAGAATCAGCACTACCAAGGCGCATGCGACACCAGTTGGCCGCTGTAAAAGCCCCAGGCGATCAAGCCGACAGTGGCAGCGGCCAACGCCACCCGAACACTCAAGGCGATGACCAGGCGATTGGAACTGCTGTCGTCCTTGACCAGGAAAAACAGGCCGCTGAACAGGCTGATCACCGTGGCAATCAGCATCAGGACGATGGCTGTTTTGAGCATGGGAAGACTCCGGGGGACAGGCGATGTGTTTGAGTATAGCGATCACGACGACTGACTTTGTGGCGCGGCCATGATGCGCTTCCGTCCGGGCGTCATACCGACGGTGGTGGTGGCGTTGTTGCTGCCGTTGCTGGTGTCGCTGGGCTTCTGGCAACTGGGCCGTGGCGCAGAGAAAACCGCCCTGCTCGCCAGTTATGCCGAACGTCGTGCCGCTGATCCTATGGCCAGCGGCGAGTTGCTGCACAGCGCCGACCCGGCCTATCGCCGCGTACACCTTTATGGCCAGTTCGATACCGCCCACAGCCTGCTGCTCGACAACCGCCAGCGCAACGGCAAGGTCGGCGTCGAGTTGCTGCAACCGTTTCAGGATCAGCGCACGGGATTGTGGCTGCTGGTCAATCGCGGCTGGCTGCCGTGGCCGGATCGGCGCGTACCGCCGCAATTCACCACGCCTACCCAGGCGCTGAACATCGACGCCTGGGTCTACGTCGCCCCCGGCGCAACCTTCCAGCTGCACGCCGACCCGGTCAGCAATACCTGGCCGCAAACCATCACCGCCGTCGAGCCGGCCAGGCTGTGGAAAACCCTCGAGCGCGACGGCTTCGCTTATGAATTACGCGCCGAGCCCGGCCCGGCCAGCTATCAGGCCGATTGGCCGGTGGTTGCCATGGGCCCGGAAAAACACCTCGGTTACGCCGTGCAGTGGTTCGCCATGGCCACCGCCCTGCTCGGTCTCTACGTCTACCTCGGCTGGCACAACGCAAAGGAGAAACACCATGGGAACGGCCATGAATCCACCCAGCATGTCTGAAACCAAACCTGCCGCCAGCCGTCGTCGCGGACGCCTTCAACTGCTGCTGATTGTGCTCGGCGTGGTCGGCCCGATGATCCTCGCCACCGGCATGTACAAATTGCAGTTCTGGGTGCCGGAAGGTCGCAGCTATCACGGCGAACTGATCGGCAACGGCCAGACCCGCGCCGACCTTGGCGTGCAGGCCGATGAAGAGCGCTGGCTGATGCTGGTGACCGCGCCGAAAGATTGCGCGGTGGATTGCCAGCAACTGGTGTACCTGGCGCGACAAATCCAGATCGGCCTGGGCCGCGATGCCGGCCGTGCCAGCCACGCCCTCGCCGCCGCGCAACCGCTGAGCACCGACTATCAAGCCAAACTCAGCCGCGAATACCCGCAATTGCAGCGCTATCGGCTGGACGCCGCCGTGTTCAGCAAAACGACGGGCGACAAGGTCACGCCGCAACTGTGGATCATCGACCCCCACGGCAACCTTGTGCTGCGTTACGACCCGAAGGTGAAGGGCAAGGACCTGCTCAACGACCTGCGCCACCTGCTGAAACTGTCGAACATCGGATAAGGGCATCGTCATGGCCAAACCTGGATTTCGCCTCGCGCTGTTTGCCACCCTGCTGGCACTGATTGTCGTGCTGCTTGGCGCCTACACCCGCCTGACCCACGCCGGCCTCGGCTGTCCGGACTGGCCGGGCTGCTACGGGTTTATCAGCGTGCCGAAAAGCGAAGCCCAACTGGCCCATGCCGAACTGCATTACCCCGACTCGCCAGTGGAGGCGCACAAGGGCTGGAACGAGATGATCCACCGCTACTTCGCCGGCACCCTTGGCCTGCTCATTTCGATTCTGGCCGGGCGTGCGTGGGTCAACCGTCGTCATCCGGGACAACCGTTGAAGCTGCCACTGTTTCTCCTGGCGGTGGTGTTCGCGCAAGCGGCGTTCGGCATGTGGACGGTGACGCTCAAGCTCTGGCCGCAAGTGGTCACCGGGCATTTGCTCGGCGGCTTTGCGACGTTGAGCCTGTTGTTTTTGCTGACCCTGAGATTGTCCGGCGTGCTGCCGGCGTTGACCGTGCCCAAACGTCTGCAATATTGGGCAACTGCCGGATTGTTGCTGGTGATCGGCCAGATCGCGCTCGGTGGCTGGGTCAGCTCCAACTATGCGGCAGTCGCCTGCATCGACTTCCCGACCTGCCACGGCCAATGGCTGCCGCCCGCCGACTTCGCCAACGGTTTTCACCTGACTCAACACATCGGCCCCAATTACCTGGGCGGACAACTCGACAGCGATGCGCGCACGGCGATTCACCTGACTCATCGCATCGGCGCGCTGCTGGTGACGCTGGTGCTGCTCGGCCTGGCCTGGCAACTGAAAGTGGTCGGCATGACGCGGCTGGCCGGGCTGGTGCTGATCGCCCTCGGCGCACAAATCACGCTTGGCATCAGCAACGTGATGTTCCATCTGCCACTGCCGGTGGCCGTGGCGCACAACGCCGGCGGCGCAGCGCTGTTGCTGACTTTGGTGCTGGTCAATTATCACGCGCGCACCAGTCTGGTCCGGGTCAAGCAGCCGGTGCTTGCGCGCTGGCGCCTGAGCCCACGTAAACACTGCGCTGCGCCCATCACCCTAAAAGGAGAAACGCCATGGCGATTCTGATTGGCGAACGTCCCACTCAGGCGATCTGGCGTGATTATCTGGAACTGACCAAACCAAAAGTCGTGGTGTTGATGTTGATCACCTCGCTGGTCGGGATGTTCCTCGCGACCCGCGCCGGGGTGCCGTGGACGGTGCTGGTGTTTGGCAATCTGGGTATTGCGCTGTGTGCCGGTGGCGCGGCGGCGGTCAATCATGTGGTGGATCGGCGTATCGATGCAGTGATGGCGCGCACGCACAAACGGCCATTGGCTGAAGGTCGCGTCTCGCCAGTAGCGGCGTTGACCTTTGCACTGGTGCTGGCCTTACTTGGTCAGGCGATGCTGCTGACCTTTACCAATGCGCTGACGGCGTGGCTGACGCTGGCCTCGTTGCTCGGTTACGCGGTGATCTACACCGGTTTTCTCAAACGCGCGACGCCGCAGAACATCGTCATCGGCGGCCTCGCCGGCGCCGCGCCACCGCTGCTCGGCTGGACCGCTGCCACCGGCCATGTCAGCGCCGAACCGTTACTGCTGGTGCTGATCATCTTCGCCTGGACCCCGCCGCACTTCTGGGCACTGGCGATCCACCGCAAGGAGGAATACGCCAAGGCCGATATACCGATGCTGCCGGTCACCCACGGCGAGCACTACACCAAGGTGCACATTCTGCTGTACACCTTCGCCCTGCTCGCGGTGAGCCTGCTGCCGTATGTGATCCACATGAGCGGCGTGTTGTACCTGATCTGCGCCCTCGGCCTGGGTGCAAGGTTTCTGCAATGGGCCGTGGTGCTGTACCGTGGCACTCGGCCGCACGCGGCGATCAACACCTTCAAGTACTCTATTTATTACTTGTTCCTGTTGTTCATCGCCCTGCTCGTAGACCACTACTTACTGTTGAACCTATGACTCGAACCCAGAAAACCGTCTTCATCCTCGTCGCCGTGATCGCGCTGATCCTGGGACTTACCGTTAACAAAGTGCTGAGCGGCAAGGGCCAGGGCGACCCCACCGCGCTGATCGACGCCGGCATCATCCTGCTGCCGCAGAGCCGCACCCTGCCGGACGTGACGATGACCGATCAGGACGGCAAACCGGTCGCGATCAATGAGCTCAAAGGCAAGTGGAGCCTGTTGTTCTTCGGCTACACCTTCTGCCCGGACATCTGCCCGACCACCCTCGCCCAACTGCGCCAGATCAAGAGCGAGTTGCCCAAAGAGGCTGTGGATAAGTTGCAGATCGTGCTGGTCAGCGTCGACCCGAATCGCGATAACCCGAAGCAGTTGAAGCAGTACCTGGGCTACTTCGATCCACAGTTCATCGGCCTGACGCCGAACTCGATCGAGGAGCTGCAGAAAGTCGCCAACGCGGTGAGCATTCCGTTTATCCCGGCCGATACCAGCAAGCCCAATTACACGGTTGATCACAGCGGCAACCTGGCGGTGATCGGGCCGGACGGGACACAGCGCGGGTTTATTCGGGCACCGTTGAACAACGCCAAGCTTGTCGCGCAGTTGCCAGTGATGCTTAACCGCAAGTAAAGACACCACGGTTCCCTGGTGGGAGCGGGCGTGCTCGCGAAGGCGTCAGTCCAGCCAACCTCTCGACTGACTGACACACCGCTTTCGCGACCAAGCCCGCTTCCACAGGGGCCATATTCCAGGCAAAAAAAGGGGCGCATCGAATGCGCCCCTTTTTTCATTGCCGCGTTCTGAATCAGAACGCCGGCAATACCGCGCCTTTGTACTTCTCGGTGATGAATTGCTTCACTTCTGGGCTGTGCAACGCCGCAGCCAGTTTCTTCATCGCGTCGCTGTCCTTGTTGTCCTCGCGGGACACCAGGATGTTCACGTAAGGCGAGTCATTGCCTTCGATCACCAGCGCGTCCTTGGATGGATCAAGCTTGGCTTCCAGCGCGTAGTTGGTGTTGATCAGCGCCAGGTCGACCTGAGTCAGCACGCGCGGAATGGTCGCGGCTTCCAGTTCACGGATCTTCAGGTCTTTCGGGTTTTCGACGATGTCTTTGACGGTCGACAGGATGTTGTTCGAATCCTTCAACTTGATCACGCCAGCCTTGGCCAGCAGCAACAGCGCACGGCCGCCGTTGGTGGCGTCGTTCGGGATCACCACATTGGCGCCGCTTGGCAGGTCTTTGAGATCCTTGATCTTGCTGGAGTAAGCGCCCAGCGGCTCCAGGTGCACGCCGGTCACAGCCACCAGGTGGGTGCCCTTGGCCTTGTTGAACTCATCGAGGTACGGCTGGTGCTGGAAGAAGTTGGCGTCCAGACGCTTTTCCGCGACCTGCACGTTCGGCTGAACATAGTCGGTGAAGACTTTGACCTTCAGGTCCACGCCTTCTTTGGCCAGCGCCGACTTCACGAACTCGAGGATTTCAGCGTGCGGCACCGGAGTGGCGGCTACGGTCAGGGTTTCTTCTGCCTGGGCCGAAAAAGCCGCCACGGCGGCGAGGGCAACGATCAGTTTTTTCATTCAGCTAACTCCATTTGAGGCACCCGCTTGCGGCGCCTGCCAGCGAATGGCCGGCTCATTTATTAATGACGAAACCGGTTACTTGCGCGAGAAATGCACGACCAGTCTGTCACCTACCATTTGCAACACTTGCACCAGGATCAACAGCAAGACCACGGTGACGATCATCACGTCAGTCTGGAAACGCTGATAGCCGAAGCGGATCGCCAGGTCACCCAGACCACCCGCGCCCACGACACCGGCCATGGCCGTGTAGGACACCAGAGTAATCGCCGTCACCGTAATCGCCGCGAAGATCCCCGGACGAGCCTCAGGCAGCAAAGCGTTGACGATGATCTGCCGGGTCGTCGCGCCCATCGACTGGGTCGCTTCGATGATGCCGCGATCGACTTCACGCAGGGCGGTTTCCACCAGACGCGCGAAGAACGGCGTGGCACCCACCACCAACGGCGGAATCGCACCGGCCACGCCCAGCGACGTGCCGGTGATCAGCACCGTGAACGGGATCATCACGATCAACAGGATAATGAACGGCAGCGAACGCAGAATGTTCACCGCCAGCGACAACATGGCGTAGACGCCTTTGGCTTCGAGTAACTGACGCGGGCTGCACAAGAACAGCAACACGCCCAGCGGCAAACCGAGCAGCACGGTGAACAGCAGCGAACCGCCGAGCATCAGCAGGGTGTCGCCCGTCGCCAGCCAGATTTCAAACCAGTCGATGTTTTCGAAGAAAGTCTTGAGCAGTTCCATTAACGCAGCACCTCCATGTGAACGTCAGCGGCGGTGAAGCGGGCGAACGCCGCTTCCATGTCGCCACCGGTGACGGCGAGGGTCAATTGCCCGTACGGAATGTCTTTGATGCGGTCGATGCGACCGGCGAGGATGCTGTAGTCGACCCCGGTTTCCCGGGCGACGGTACCGAGCAACGGCGCGTAGGTCGCTTCGCCCTGGAAAGTCAGACGAACGATGCGACCCGGCACATGCGCGAAGTCATCGCGCTGTTCGTTGTCGTCGATCTGCTCGCTTTCCTGCACGAAACGCTTGGTGGTCGGGTGCTGCGGATGCAGGAACACATCGGCCACCGAACCTTGCTCGACGATCACGCCGGCATCCATCACGCCAACCTGATCGCACACGCGACGGATCACATCCATCTCGTGGGTGATCAGGACGATGGTCAGTTTCAGCTCGCGATTGATCTCGGCCAGCAGTTGCAGGACCGACGCGGTGGTCTGCGGGTCAAGGGCGCTGGTGGCTTCGTCGCAGAGCAGAATCTTGGGTTTGGTCGCCAGGGCGCGGGCAATGCCGACGCGCTGCTTCTGGCCGCCGGACAATTGCGCCGGGTACTTCCTGGCGTGATCGGACAGACCGACCCGCGCCAGCAACTCGGCCACGCGCTTGTCGATTTCACTGCTCGACAATTCGCCCGCCAGGGTCAGCGGCAGCGCAACGTTGTCGGCCACCGTTTTGGACGCGAGCAAGTTGAAGTGCTGGAAGATCATCCCGACTTGCTGACGGAAACGACGCAGGCCGTTGGCGTCCAGCGCGGTGACTTCTTCGCCGTCGACGAAGATCTTGCCGCCGCTGGAATCTTCCAGGCGATTGATCAGACGCAGCAGGGTACTTTTGCCCGCACCGGAATGACCGATCAGGCCGAAGACCTGACCATTCTCGATCGAGAGGCTGGTCGGGTGCAGGGCGGGAATGTCCTTACCGGCGACGCGGTAAGTCTTGTGGACGTTTTGAAACTCGATCACGTAGCGAACCTTGTGGGGCGCGTTAGAAAAGGATCAGCGTTTAGCCGGGCGCGCATTTTAGCCTGTCCGTATAGAGGTTCTTAGCATTTATTTCGCAATTAACCTTCGATTTGGCAATAACAAGATCAAAGGTCATAAAAAAGGAACGCTCAAAATCCTCGTCAGTCACTAGGTAAGCGACTTGAAAACCCTGGGTGCCGTGCCCGGGAACCACTCAAGAACCCCCGGCAAGCCTCGGGGTCAAACGAGGAGTTTACGTCTGATGAGCAGTAAGAAGCCCACCGCTGACAAAAGCCAACTGGCCGGAACCGATACCAAGGATCGCGCCAACACCAACGCCAAACTCGACAGCCTGGAGAAGTTTCGCTCCGACGCCACCGGCCAGGCCCTGCGCACCAATCAGGGCGTAAAAATTGCCGACAACCAGAACACCCTGACGGCCGGCGCCCGCGGGCCGTCGCTGCTCGAAGATTTCATCATGCGTGAAAAGATCACGCACTTTGACCACGAGCGGATTCCAGAACGCATCGTCCACGCCCGCGGCACCGGGGCCCACGGCTTCTTTCAGGCCTACGAGAATCACGCCACGCTGACCAAGGCTGGCTTCCTACAGGATCCGGGGAAGAAAACTCCGGTGTTCGTGCGCTTTTCCACGGTGCAGGGGCCACGCGGCTCTGGCGATACCGTACGTGACGTACGCGGTTTCGCGGTGAAGTTCTACACAGATGAGGGCAACTTCGATCTGGTCGGCAACAACATGCCGGTGTTTTTCATTCAGGATGCGATCAAGTTTCCCGACTTCGTCCATGCGGTGAAACCCGAGCCCCACAACGAAATCCCTACCGGCGGTTCGGCCCATGACACTTTCTGGGATTTCGTCTCGCTGGTCCCGGAATCGGCGCACATGGTCATTTGGGCGATGTCCGACCGGGCGATCCCCAAAAGCCTGCGCAGCATGCAGGGCTTTGGCATCCACACCTTCCGTTTGATCAACGCCGAAGGCAAATCGCGCTTCGTCAAATTCCACTGGCGCCCTACCGCCGGCACTTGCTCGCTGGTGTGGGATGAGGCGCAGAAACTCGCCGGCAAGGACACGGACTATCACCGTCGCGACCTTTGGGAATCGATCGAGATGGGCGACTACCCGGAATGGGAACTGGGCGTGCAGGTCATCGAGGAGGAAAACGAGCACGACTTCGATTTCGACATCCTCGACCCGACCAAGTTGATCCCCGAAGAAATCGTGCCGATCACGCCGCTGGGCAAAATGACCCTCAACCGCAATCCGGACAATTACTTTGCCGAGACTGAACAGGTTGCGTTCTGTCCGGGCCACATCGTCCCGGGAATCGACTTTTCCAATGATCCATTGCTACAAGGTCGGCTGTTTTCCTACACCGATACGCAAATCAGCCGACTCGGCGGGCCGAACTTTCATGAACTGCCGATCAATCGCCCGGTGGCGCCGTTCCACAACGGTCAGCGCGATGCTCAGCACCGCACGGTGATCGACAAGGGCCGTGCGTCCTACGAGCCGAACTCAATTGATGGCGGCTGGCCGAAAGAAACTCCGCCGGGCGCGCAGGACGGTGGTTTCGAGAGCTATCCGGAACGCATTGACGCCAACAAGATCCGCCAGCGCAGCGAGTCGTTCAGCGATCACTTCTCTCAAGCACGGTTGTTCTTTCACAGCATGAGCAAGCATGAGCAGGAACACATCATTTCTGCTTACAGCTTTGAGTTGGGCAAGGTCGAGCGCGAATTCATCCGTGCGCGTCAGGTGAACGAAATTCTGGCCAACATCGATCTGGAACTGGCCAAGCGAGTGGCCGAGAACCTCGGTTTGCCGGCGCCAGCCAAAGGCACGATTGAGGTGCGCAAAACGTCACCGGATCGATCCCCGGCACTGAGTCAGGCAAATCTGTTGCCGGAGAACATCAAGACGCGAAAAGTAGCGATTCTTGCGGCCAACGGCGTCGATGGTGCGGCGATTGACGCCATGAAGAAAGCGCTTGAAGCACAAGGTGCGCACGCCAAACTGCTCGGGCCGACGTCGGCACCCGTCAAAACCGCTGATGGCAAAAGCCTGCCGGTGGATGCCTCGATGGAAGGTATGCCTTCGGTGATCTTTGATGCGGTGTTCGTGCCGGGTGGCGCGGCATCGATCAAGGCGTTGAGCGGCGACGGCGTGGCGTTGCACTACCTGCTGGAGGCGTACAAGCATTTGAAGGCGATTGCGTTGCAGGGTGACGCCAAGCAGTTGCTGAATGTGCTGAAGCTGGAGGCGGATGCCGGGCTGCTTGAGGGCAAGGATGTTGGTGCGCTGACCAAACCGTTCTTTGCCGCGATCGGGCAGCATCGGGTTTGGGCACGCGAGCCTAAGGCGAAAGCCATTGCGGCCTAAAAGTCATTCACTGACTGAAGGGACGCCTTCGCGAGCAAGCCCGCTCCCACTCTGGATCTGCGTCGAACACAAAATTTGTGGGCACAGAGGATCAAGGGTGGGAGCGGGCTTGCTTGCGAAGCTTTTAGGGCTTTTTCGGACTTAGAACCATCTGCGCCGGCACCGTGCGCAAAATCTGTTTCTCGATTTTCAGATCGAAATCCGGATTCAATTTCTTCACCCGCTTGGTCAGCAACGTCGCCAACCAAGGGTAATCATTGGTGCGGGGCGCCTGAATGCTCACTGCGCATTCGTAATTCACCACATCGGCGGCGATCGCATCGAGTTGCCGACGAAGTTTGCGGCTATCGGTGATGTTCAGCGCAACCGTAGTGCTCTCGGCGGTCGGATCAATCACCTTGGCTTTCGGCTTGGCTTCGGCTGCCAACAACGCTGCTTCGGCCTTTTCCAGTTCGGCCTTGCGCGCTTGGGTGATGGCACCGTTGACGCCACCGGTCAGCGCTGGCGCTTTCGGCATCAACGCACGCGCACGGCTCAACGCGGTAGCGGCAGCATTCACGTCACCCTTCTGCAGCACGATCTGGCTACGACGCAGATACGCCTCGGCCAATTGCCGCTGATAGTGCTCAAGGGATTGATCGTTGGGGGTTTCGGCCTGCATGGCGGCCAACTGGTCTTCGGCAGTGGCCAATTCGCTACTGGCCAGGCTTTGCTCCAGCTGTGCGATGGCCGTAGCTCGCGCATCGGCGACTTCAGCCACCGGTGGCGTGCTTTGGCAGGCGCCCAGCAGCAGTGAAAATGCGACAAGGAGCAGATAACGGGAGGCGAACGGCTTCATTCCTGCGACTCTCTATTTGCGCAAAAAGCGAGCAAGTCTACACCCCTCGACGGGGCAGAACAAAACTCAGCAGAAACAGTGCGGCCGCCGTCACAACGATTGACGGGCCGGCCGGGGTGTCCTTGAACCACGACAGCGCCAGGCCGCCACACACAGCGAGCATGCCCAGCAGGCTTGCGCCCACGGCCATTTGCTCCGGTGAACGGGCATGACGCTGTGCCGCAGCCGCCGGGATGATCAACAGCGAAGTAATCAGCAACACCCCGACGATTTTCATCGCCACCGCGATCACCACCGCAATCAACAGCATCAGCGCCATGCGCAGACCGGCCACCGGCAGGCCTTCGACCTTGGCCAACTCTTCATGCACGGTGATCGCCAGCAATGGGCGCCACAGTGTCACCAGCAACACCAGTACCGCCGCGCTGCCGCCGAGGATCCACGCCAGATCGGTCGGGCTGATCGCCAGCAGGTCGCCGAACAGATAGGCCATCAGGTCGATCCGCACTTCATGCATGAAGCTTAGTACCACCAGCCCGAGAGAGAGCGTGCTCGGTGCGAGAATTCCCAAAAGCGTGTCGGACGCCAGTGGCTGGCGCTGTTGCAACGTCACCAGCAGCACCGCCAGCAGCAGGCAACCGACCGTTACGGCAACCGTCGGGCTGACATCCAACACAAAGCCCAAGGCCACCCCCAACAGGGCCGCATGCGACAACGTATCGCCGAAATAGGCCATGCGCCGCCAGACCACGAAAGACCCCAACGGCCCGGCAACCAGCGCCAGCGCCAGACCTGCAAGCAGGGCATACAACAGAAAATCAGCCATGCTTGCAGTTGTCTCCATGAACGTGGGGTTGGCCCGAAACCGGGCCCTTGACCACTGAACCGTGCAGGTCGTGGGCGTGGTCATGATGGTGGTGATAGATCGCCAGGCTCTGCGCGTTCTTGCCGAACAGCTCGACGAACGCCGGATCGCCGCTGACTTGCTCGGGGTGCCCGGAGCAGCAGACGTGACGGTTGAGGCAGACCACCTGATCGGTGGTACTCATCACCAGATGCAAATCGTGAGAAACCATCAGTACACCGCAGCCATGGCGGTCGCGCAGCCGGGTGATCAGGCTGTACAACTCGGCCTGACCGGCAACGTCGACGCCTTGCACCGGTTCGTCGAGCACTAACAGCTCCGGTTCGCGTAACAGCGCCCGGGCCAGCAGCACGCGCTGCATTTCACCGCCGGAAACGCTTTGTACCGGGCTGTCGATGACGTGTTCGGCGCCCACTTCCTTCAACGCCGCCAGTGCACGCGGGCGATCGACGCCCGGCACCAGGCGCAGAAAACGCAGCACCGAGAGCGGCAGGGTCGGGTCGACATGAAGTTTTTGCGGCATATAGCCGACGCGCAGCTTCGGCTTGCGCCAGACGCTGCCGCTGTCCGGCTTCAACAACCCGAGCACGGCGCGCACCAACGTGGTTTTGCCGGCGCCGTTGGGGCCGATCAGAGTGACGATCTGTCCCGGCTCGACGCTCAAATCGATGTTGTCCAGCACGGTCTGCCCGGCAAACGTGACGGCGACCTGCTCCAGACGGATCAGCGCGTTGCTCATCAAGCCCCCTGGCAACCGGAGCACAGGCCGACGACTTCGACGGTCTGGGCTTCGACGATGAAACCGACATCCCTGGCGCTGTTGATGATCGCGTCGCTGATGGATTTTTGTTCAAGTTCGATTGCGGCGTGGCAGTCGCGGCAGATCAGGAACTGGCCCTGATGCGCGTGCTCCGGCTGCACGCAGCCGACGAAGGCATTGAGCGAGGAAATGCGATGCACCAGGCCGTTTTCCAGAAGGAAATCCAGTGCGCGATAGACGGTCGGCGGCGCGGCGCGGCGGCCGTCCTGCTCGCTGAGTACCGCGAGGATGTCATAAGCGCCCAGCGGCTTGTGGCTCTGCCACACCAGCTCCAGCACCCGGCGGCGCAACGCGGTCAGGCGCAGGCCTTTCTGGGCGCACAAGGCATCGGCCTCGGACAAAGCACTGTGCACGCAATGAGAGTGGTCGTGGGGACGGCTGGCAATCGGTGTAATAGGCATGGGCGGCGACGAGTTTTGATAGAGACGTTATTATGTTACCCGTTCTCGCCTCCTTGAGTGGTCATCGTGTCCCGACTTTTTTCTGTTTTTGCGGCATTTGTCGCCAGTTTCCTGCTGATCGGTTCGGCTCAGGCCGAGGTCAAAGTCCTCACCAGCATCAAACCGTTGCAACTGATTGCAGCGGCGGTGCAGGACGGCGTGGCGACTCCCGAAGTGCTGCTGCCGCCGGGCGCCTCGCCACATAACTATGCCCTGCGCCCATCCGACGTACGGAAAGTGCAATCGGTGGACCTGCTCTACTGGATCGGCCCGGACATGGAAGGGTTCCTGCCGCGCGTGCTGAGCGGTCGAAAGCTGCCGAGCGTGGCGGTGCAGGATTTGCCGGGATTGAAATTGCGTCATTTCGCGCAAGACAGCCATTCCCACGCCGAAGACGCCGATGAGCATGATCACGATCACCGTCCGGGCACGCTGGACGCGCATTTGTGGCTATCGCCGGTGAACGCGCGCGTTATTGCCGACAAAATGGCAACGGATCTAAGTGCCGCCGACCCGGCCAATGCCGAGCGCTATCAGCACAACGCCAAGGCGTTCGATGAACGACTGGATGCCTTGGATCAGCGGCTCAAGAAGCGTCTGGCCAGCATTGAAGGCAAACCGTACTTCGTTTTTCACGAAGCATTTGATTACTTCGAAGACGCTTACGGCTTGAAGCACACCGGCGTGTTCAGCGTAGCGGCGGAAGTGCAGCCAGGTGCGCAACACGTGGCGGCAATGCGCAAACGCTTGCAGGAAATAGGCAAGACGTGTGTATTCAGCGAGCCGCCACTGCGCCCGCGTCTGGCGGAAACACTGGTGGCCGGTCTGCCGGTAAAACTGGCCGAACTCGATGCGCTGGGCGGGTACACCCCGGCGACTGCTCAGGGGTATGAGCAGGTGCTGGAAAAATTGGGCAATGATCTGGCCGGCTGCCTGGAGTCTCTCTAAACCCGGCCATCTGTGTCGGCCCATTCGCGTGCGAGCCCGCTCCCACCTTGGATGTGTGCATGACACAGAACCAAGGTGACGGGCTTGCTCGCGAAGCTTTTAAAGGGCAAACGGTAGAGGGGTGAGAACCTGCTGGCGTTGCGCCAAACGCTGCTCAAACTCCTTCGGATCGTGAATCAACACGTCCTGCCCGGCAAACTGTTCGGCCGCGATCAACCGCGACAGCCAGAACCGCACACACGCCACGCGCAGCATCGTCGGCCACAACTCAGCCTCCGCCGCCGTGAACGGCCGCAGCGCCGCATAGGCACCGAGGAAAGCCCGGGCACGCGGGCCGTCGATCAAGCCGTCATCGTCCGAACACCAGTCGTTCAAGGCAATCGCCACGTCATACAGCATCGGCCCCGAGCAGGCGTTGTAGAAGTCGATCAGACCGGTCAGGTGCGTGCCTTCGAACATCGCATTGTCGCGGAACAGGTCGGCGTGGATATTGGCCCGTGGCAGCGCGAGAATTTTTTCTTTCTGCGCAGTGATCTCATCCAGCGCTTTGTGCAGCAGCGCACGCGGCTCGTCGGCCAGGTGCGAGAGAAACTCGGTGCCCTCTTCCAGCATCCAGTCCAGGCCACGATCGGTCGTGCGCTTGATCATGCGCTCGCCCAGGGTCGCCAGGTGCAGATGCGCCTGCAACTCGCCGACCTGCGCGCAATGCTGAGCATTGGCGACCTTGATGTGCTTGCCGGCCAGGCGCGGTTGCAGCAGCGCCGGTTTGCCCTTGAGCTCCCGCAACGCCTGGCCTTCGGTGGTGCGCAGTGCGTAAGGCACCGGCAAATCGGCTTCGTGCAGCACGTCGAGCAGGTCGATGAAGAACGGCATCTCCTGCACCGGGCCGCGCTCGACCAAGGTCAGGACAAACTCGCCCTGCTCCAGGCTGATAAAGAAATTGGTGTTTTCGCTGCCGGCGGCGATCCCCTGGAAATCAAGCAGACGGCCAAGCCCGTAAGGGGCGAGAAAGGTTTCCAGCTCGGGCCGAGCCAGGGGAGTGAACACAGACATGGTTAAAAACTGCTCAGTTCAGGCGTCGCGGTCAGGCGACGCCGATTAAAAGTCGGGAAACTTACTTCCAGGTAAAGATTTCCCACGACGGAATCAGCATATCCGGCTGGTCGGAGCGAATGTAGTTCGCGTCCGTACCATCGGCGCGCACCAGGAAATACGGTTTGCCACCCTTCGGCGTGACCTTGATCGCATAGACGAAACCACTGCGACTGTATTCCTGGATAACCTTGTCGCCTTCCGTGTGCGTGTTAATGGTAACTTCCGGCTCCTTTGACGGCGCATCATCCGCCGCCATCGCGGCCAACGGTGAGGCAGCAATCAGACCGACCAGCAGCAAGCGATTTAACGTACGCATGATAACCTTGTCCCTTTGTCGTCAACGGTCCCGCTATTCTAGCGCCGGGCCCGCCGAAAAGGTTGATTCTGCTCATGAGCCAAGCCCCCCTCGACCTGGTGGACGGTTCGTCTTACCTGTACCGCGCCTTTCACGCACTGCCACCACTGACCACCTCCAAAGGCCTGCCGACCGGTGCGGTCAAAGGCGTGTTGAACATGCTCAAGAGTCTGCGCAAGCAGTACCCGGACAGCCCGTTCGCCGTGGTGTTCGACGCCAAGGGCGGGACCTTTCGCGATGAGATGTACGCCGAATACAAGGCCAATCGCCCCAGCATGCCCGACGACATGCGCGTGCAAATCGAGCCGCTGCACCAGAGCGTGATCGCTCTCGGCTTCCCGCTGCTGTGCGTGGAAGGCGTCGAGGCTGACGACGTGATCGGCACCCTGGCGCGCAGCAGCGCGGCGGCGGATCGCCCGGTGGTCATCTCCACCGGCGACAAGGACATGGCGCAACTGGTCGATGGCCACATTACCTTGGTCAATACGATGTCCGGTAGTTCGATGGACGTGGAGGGCGTGAAGGAGAAATTCGGCGTCGCTCCGGAGCAGATCATCGATTATCTGGCGCTGATGGGCGATTCGTCCGACAACATTCCGGGCGTTCCGGGTATCGGCCCCAAAACGGCTTCCGGCCTGCTGGTCGGCGTTAACGGCGGCCTCACCGAGTTGTATGCCAATCTCGACATCGTGCCGACCCTGCCGATTCGCGGCGCCAAAACCCTGCCGGCCAAGCTCGAAGAGCACAAGGAGATGGCGTTCCTCTCCTATCAACTGGCGACCATCAAGATCGACGTGCCGCTGGACGTCGAACTCGACGATTTGCAGATGCGCGCCGAAGATCCGGCCAAGCTCTACGAGCTTTACACGCTGCTGGAATTCAAGAGCTGGATCAACGATCTCGATCGAGACGCCAAACGACTGGAATTGAGCAGCGCTGCGGCGCCTGAGCCGGCGGGCGATCTGTTCAGCACGCCAGAGGCCGAGACCCCGGCCGCTCCGGCCCAAGCCGCCTATGAGACCATCCTCGATCAGGCGCGTTTCGACGTCTGGCTGGAAAAACTCAAGAGCGCCAAGCTGTTCGCCTTCGACACCGAAACCACCGGCATCGACGCGCAGCAGGCGCAACTGGTCGGTCTGTCGTTCGCCGTGCAGGCCAACGAAGCGGCGTACATCCCGTTGACCCACTCCTACATCGGCGTGCCTGAGCAACTGGATCGTGACACCGTGCTGCGCGCGCTCAAGCCCATTCTGGAAGACCCGAACAAGCTCAAGGTCGGCCAGCACGCCAAGTTCGACATGAATATCCTGGCCAACTGCGCCATCGGCGGTGATCAGAACGAAGGCATCACCGTGCGCGGCATCGCCTTCGACACGATGCTCGAGTCCTACGTGCTCAACTCCACCGCCACCCGTCACGACATGGACAGCCTGGCGCAGAAGTACCTGGACCACACCACCGTGAGTTTCCAGGACATCGCTGGCAAAGGCGCCAAACAGCTGACGTTCGACCAGATTGCGCTGGAGCAGGCCGGGCCGTATGCCGCCGAAGACGCCGACATCACCCTGCGTCTGCACCAGACGTTGTTCGAAAAACTCAGCGCGATCCCAAGCCTGGCCAGCGTGCTGACCGACATCGAAATCCCGCTGGTACCGGTGTTGGCGCGCATCGAGCGCCAAGGGGCGTTCGTCGATGCCGAACTGCTCGGCATCCAGAGTATTGAACTGGGTAACAAAATGGTCGCACTGGAGCGCGAAGCGTTCGAGATCGCGGGGGAAGAATTCAACCTTGGCTCGCCCAAGCAACTGGGCGTGATTCTCTACGAGAAGCTCGGCCTGCCGGTACTCAAGAAAACCGCCAAGGGCCAGCCATCCACCGCTGAAGAAGTGCTGGCGAAACTGGCCGAGGACGATCACCGCTTGCCGAAAGTGCTGATGGAACACCGTTCCATGAGCAAGCTGAAAAGCACTTACACCGATCGCCTGCCGGAGCAGATCAACCCGCGTACCGGGCGCATCCATACGTCGTACCATCAGGCGGTGGCCTCGACCGGTCGTTTGTCCTCCAGCGATCCGAACCTGCAGAACATTCCGGTACGCACCGCTGAAGGCCGGCGCATCCGTCAGGCGTTCGTGGCGCCAAAAGGCTACAAACTGCTGGCGGCGGACTATTCGCAGATCGAACTGCGGATCATGGCGCACCTGTCCAAGGACGAAGGTTTGATGAACGCCTTCCGCAACAATCTGGACGTGCATACCGCAACCGCTGCCGAAGTGTTCAAAGTGGAGCTCAACGAAGTCACTTCCGACCAGCGCCGCGGCGCCAAAGCGATCAACTTCGGTCTGATCTACGGCATGGGCGCACAGAAACTCGGCAAGGACATCGGCGTCGACACCAAGACCGCCAAGGCTTACATCGATACCTACTTCGCCCGTTATCCGGGTGTTCGCGAATACATGGATCGCACCCGCGCCCAAGCGGCGGATCAAGGTTATGTCGAGACCTTCTTTGGTCGGCGCCTGTACCTGCCGGAGATCAACTCCAACAAGCCACAGGAACGCGCCGCCGCCGAACGCACGGCGATCAACGCGCCGATGCAGGGCACCGCAGCGGACATCATCAAGAAAGCCATGGTGGCGGTGGATAACTGGTTGGCGACGTCCGGACTGGACGCCAAAGTCATCCTGCAGGTGCACGATGAACTGGTGCTGGAGGTTCGCGAGGATCTGGTCGAGCAGGTCAGCGCCGAGATTCGCGTGCACATGAGCGAAGCGGCGAAACTGGATGTGCCGTTGCTGGTGGAAGTCGGCGTGGGCAACAACTGGGATGAGGCTCACTGAGCCATTTGAAACCGGCTCTGCTGCGGCATGACGTCGCGGCAGAGCCCGGAAAATGCGCTTAGTCCGAAAAGCTCTTGGGGTTATTCCAAAGCTTTTTGAAAAAAATCTGAACTAATCTGGAAGAACACGACTCAGAGTTACTGAATGGCTGGTGAAGCCCTTCGATGCTCCTATGTTGTGTTAAGTGTTGGCAGATATCTGAACCCCGCCCTAGCGGTTCGGAACTTGAACCCCGGAATTTCTCCCTCCCCAAATGAAATCCGGGGCTTTTTTTGCCCAAAAATTGCCTGCGACGCCCTTGCCAGAAGGCGCCACTGACAATTTTGCAATCACTTACTCAGCCGCTGCTTCAGCGCCCTTGTCAGCCAGTTCCATCCAGCCTGCCAACACAGTGTAGGCCTCTTCCAGGCCCATGCGTTTTGGCGCCGAGAACAGCTGGATAGTGACCAGATCACCCCAACCCTTGCGAATTTCCGACTGCACTTTGAGCAGCGTGTTCTTGGCCGCGCCGTAAGTCAGCTTGTCGGCCTTGGTCAGCAGAATGTGCATCGGCATGCCGGCCGCAACGGCCCAGTCGAGCATCAACAGGTCGAAGTCGGTCATTGGATGACGGATGTCCATCATCAGAATCAACCCCTTCAAACTCTCGCGGCCACCGAGATAAGCCTCAAGGTGACGCTGCCAGTGCTGCTTGAGCGGGATCGGCACTTTTGCATAACCGTAGCCCGGAAGGTCGACCAGACGCCGATCATCGTCTAGCTTGAAGAAGTTCAACAGTTGCGTGCGCCCCGGGGTTTTCGAGGTGCGCGCCAGGCTGGCGTGAGTCAGGGTGTTCAGGGCGCTGGATTTGCCGGCGTTGGAACGACCGGCGAAAGCCACTTCAAAGCCTTCGTCGTCGGGGCATTGATCGACTTTGGCGGCACTGAGCATGAACGTGGACTGTTGGCACAGGCCGAGGATGGGATTCTTGAGTTGCATGAGATTTCCGATGTGGGCGGCGCCGGAACGCGGTGTCGCTTCCGTTTCAGTGACGCCAGTATATAATGCCGCAGATTTTGTGTGTGCTTTGTCCCAGCGTAGGATGAAGCTCAGGAGAGCGACAGACCTTGATTGCGCATTAGAACGCAGAACGCTCTCAACCCTGAAAAGGTCGTTTTATGACGAAATGGCTGCTGGCTGCCGGAGTCCTGATACCGCTTTACAGCGCACAGGCTACACAGGAACCGGAAGCCGTGTACAACCGTGTTTGTGGTGCCTGTCATTCCGGCCAACTCCCCATGGCGCCCAAAAGAGGCGATCAGGAGGCTTGGACGCCGAGGTTGGCGAAAGGTATGGAGACGCTGGTGCAACACGTGACCCAGGGTTTCAAGGCGATGCCGCCGCGTGGTTTGTGCATGGACTGCAGTGCCGAGGATTACCAGGCCATCATCCTTTGGATGAGCGAGAGTAAGCCCGGCCCATAACTCTTAACCCTTAGCCGTAGTTGGATTAGCTGATGAACAAATTGATCGTGAGTCTGCTGTTGACCGTGGGAATCTCAGGCTTTGCCCATGCTGCCGGTGATGCCGCCGCCGGCCAGGCAAAAGCCGCCGTTTGCGGCGCCTGCCATGGCCCGGACGGGAACAGCATGGCGCCAAACTTTCCGAAACTGGCGGGTCAAGGTGAACGCTACCTGACCAAGCAACTGCACGACATCAAGTCGGGCAAGCGTACGGTTCTGGAAATGACCGGCCTGTTGACCAACCTGAGCGATCAGGATCTGGCCGACCTCGCCGCCTACTTCGCCAGCCAGAAAGGCAGCGTCGGTGCAGCGGATCCCAAGCTCGTCGCGCGCGGTGAAGCGCTGTTCCGTGGCGGCAAGCTCGATCAAGGCATGCCATCGTGCATTGGCTGCCACTCGCCCAATGGCGCTGGCAACGCAGCTGCCGGCTTCCCGCATCTGGGTGGCCAACACGCTCAGTACATCGCCAAGCAGTTGACCGATTTCCGTGAGGGTGATCGCACCAACGATGGCGACACCATGATCATGCGCAGCATCGCTGCCAAGCTCAGCAACAAGGACATCGAGGCAGTCTCCAGCTACATTCAAGGCCTGCACTGATCGCCTTGATTCGAGCGTTGCGGGTGATGCACATCGCCTGCAACGTTAACGCTCGATTAATCCTTCCCAGCAAGTATAAAAAGGGTGGCTTTGGCCGCCCTTTTTTGTGGCCGCTGCCGTTACACTACAGAACTCATGCCCGCCAGGACCTGTCAGAAAACAGGTCGCGCGAGGCGACCCAAATTGTCCAGGAGTAAAGCATGCGTAATCTGATCATCAGCGCCGCCCTCGTCGCTGCCAGCCTGTTCGGCGTGACCGCCCAGGCCGCTGAAGCCCCTGCCGCACCTTATGTTGAACTGGCTAATCCGGTGCCAGTGGCAGAGCCTGGCAAGATCGAAGTGGTCGAGCTGTTCTGGTATGGCTGCCCGCATTGCTATGCCTTTGAGCCCGTGATCAACCCATGGGTTGAAAAGCTGCCTAAAGATGTGAATTTCGTGCGCATTCCTGCCATGTTCGGCGGCCCATGGGACGCTCACGGTCAGATGTTCCTGACCCTGGAAGCCATGGGCGTCGAACACAAGGTTCACGCCGCGGTATTCAACGCCATCCAGAAAGAACACAAGAAGCTGACCGACAAGAACGACATGGCTGACTTCCTCGCCACCCAGGGCGTGGACAAAGACAAGTTCCTGGCAACCTTCGACTCGTTCGCCATCAAAGGTCAGATCGCCAAAGCCAAAGAACTGGCCAAGAAGTATGAAATCTCCGGTGTTCCAACCATGATCGTCAACGGTAAGTACCGCTTCGACATCGGCTCCGCCGGTGGTGCCGAGCAGGCTCTGCAACTGGCTGATCAACTGGTCGCCAAAGAGCGAGCGGCTAACAAGGCTGCTGCCAACTAAGCGCGGCAACCGTCATGCGCCGCTGGAAAACCGAACGCATCGTTGGCCTGCATGATCCGCAGGTCAACGAGCATCACCTGGCGTCTACGGGTCTGCCAGCAGACCAGCGTCTGCGCTTGCTCAGTTTCAACATTCAGGTTGGCATCAGCACCGAGCGTTATCGCCATTACCTGACCCGAAGCTGGCAGCATTTTCTGCCGCACACCGGGCGCTCAGGCAATCTGCAAAAGATCGGCGACCTGCTCGGCGATTTCGATCTGGTCGCCCTGCAGGAAGCCGATGGCGGCAGCCTGCGCTCAGGCTACGTCAATCAGGTCGAACATCTGGCCCACCTCGGCGCCTTCCCTTACTGGTATCAACAACTCAATCGCAACCTCGGCCGACTGGCTCAGCACAGCAATGGCGTGCTCAGTCGTCTGCGCCCATGGGCGATTGAAGATCACCCGCTGCCCGGCCCGAAAGGTCGCGGCGCGATCCTGCTGCGCTTCGGCGAAGGGCCGGAAGCGCTGGTGGTGGTGATGATGCACCTGGCCCTCGGCGCGCGCGTGCGCAGCCTGCAACTGGCCTACATTCGCGAGCTGATCGGTGGTTACAAGCACCAGGTGTTGATGGGCGACATGAACACCCATGCCAGCGATTTGCTGCAACACTCGCCGTTACGCGATCTCGGCTTGCTGGCCCCGCAGGTGGAAGCGACATTCCCCAGTTGGCGACCTCAGCGCTGCCTTGATCATATTTTGCTCAGCCCGACCCTGACCCTGGAAAAGGTCGAAGTGCTGGCCCAACCGATTTCCGATCACCTGCCGGTCGCGGTGGAGATTCGTTTGCCGGGTTCGCTCACGGCCGATGCATTCCCCGCGCTGAGTCCTGCCCCTCGCGGAACCCCTGAATGAGCGACGACGCCCAGCGCTGGAAAGAGAAGTACCTCAAAAGCATCGAACAACAGGACAAACTGGAGCGCCGCTGGGCCGCCCGGCTCGACTTGCTGCGTCGTGGGCTGGTGCGCAGCACGCTGGCGGCCGAAGGCACCGACCGCGTCGTTGATCAATGCATGAAAGAGATGCGCGACGTGGTGCGCACCGACGACATGGATGCCGGCCTCGCCGCCCTGTTGCCACGCCTGGAAAAAGCCGTGCTCGATTCCGAGCAGCGTCGCGAAACCCGGATTGAACAGGTCAGCACCGCGCTGACCGCGCTGGTCGCTCAGTTGCAATCCTTGCCGTTGCCAAGGGACGTCGCTCAACCGCTGAAAAAATTCGCCAAACAATTGGACGGCCGGGTGGGTCAGGCCCGCGAAATGCCGCTGCTGCTGAGTGAGCTGAGCGGTTTGCAAGGCAAAGCCTTGAGCCAGTTGGAGACGCAGGCAGAACCGGGGCGCCCGGGATTGTTCCAACGCTTGTTTGGCAGTCGTGACACTGAGGAGACGCCAGCGTCAGCCCCAGAAGCGCCTGCGCAGGAAACACCCAAAGAGCCGTCGCTCGCCGCCGCGGCGCCCGAGTCCGAGCCCATAGCGGTCGCTCCCACCGACATCAGCGAACCACTCCCTGCTGCTCCTGTGCTTGAGCAAGCAGCGCCAGCCGTAGCGATCGAAACACCCGCGCCAACGACTCCGATTCAGGCCGAACCGCAAGTACTCGCCTTTGTGCCGCCCAAGGTCGCCGTTGAAGTGGTCAGCGCCCCGACCGAAGCAGAAATAATCGAGCCTGAGCCTGAAGTCATTGCCGCGCCAGCTCCGCCCCCGGTCATCCCCGCAAACCTGAACCCCGACGAGTTGATCCACCCCGGTGATCCAACGCCGATGATCCTCGACAGCCTGCCCTTGCCCGAGCCAATCGCTCAGGCCTTGGCAGCCATCGACCCGGAGCAATCCGAGGACGATATCCTGTTCGCACTACCTGACTCCCCCGAGCCGTCCTACAGCTCGGTGGCCAAGCACATCGAAGACACGCTGATCGGCCTGCTCGACGACCTGACCCTGCCCGAACGTCACCGCCCGCAAGCCGAAGCCATGCGCGACCGGCTCAAGCACGGCCTGAACTGGTACGAATTGATCCCGATCCTCGACGATCTCGCGACGTTGATGCTGGCCATCACCGACAGTGGCCAGCACGAATTCGAAGTGTATCTGCAGCAACTCAACGAACGCCTCGAAGCATTCCAGAGCAACCTGCAAGCCGCCAGCGATGGCCATGCCGACAACAGCTCGGCGGCGCGGGCCATGGACACGCAGATCCGTGAGCAAGTCGACGGCTTGCAGACCAGCGTGCAGGAAGCGGCTGATCTGGATGACCTCAAGCAAGTGCTGGAAAACCATCTAGAAGGTTTGCTCGGCACCATGGATCAGCACCAGAAGCAGCGCGATGCCCGCGAGCAGGAAGTGGCGGCGCGACTCAAAGGTCTGTCCGAACGTGTGGCCCATATGGAACAAGAGGCTCAGGGCTTTCGCGAGCACCTTGAAGAACAACGCCAAAAGGCCTTGATCGACCCGCTCACCGGCCTGCCCAACCGCGCCGCGTGGAGCGAACGCCTCGAACATGAAATCAAGCAATGGCAGCAACACGGCAACACCTTGAGCCTGGCGATGCTCGACCTTGATCACTTCAAACGGATCAACGACAACTATGGCCACCTGGCCGGCGACAAGGTGCTGAAGATCATCGCCACCGTGCTGCGCAAGCGTCTGCGCGGCTCTGACTTCATCGCTCGTTTCGGCGGCGAAGAGTTCGTTCTGCTGCTACCGGCCACCCCGCCAGCGGTCGGCGCAAAATTGCTGGAAACCCTGCGGGCAGCCGTCGAGGCGTGTCCGTTCCACTTCAAAGGCGAACGGGTCACGATCACCCTTTCGATGGGACTCGCCACGTTCAGGGCGGGAGAACACAGCGATCTCGTCATCAAAAGAGCCGATCAGGCGCTTTATCGCGCGAAAAATGCCGGGCGCAACCGGATCGAACTGGGCTGAGCAAATTGTTCCATTTTGTTTAAATCCACCCGCTGATCATCTAGACGCAAGTCAGTACGTTACACTGTTGCATTACTGACTTGCGTGTATTGCCCTCTGCCATGAAATTCCTTGCCCTCCTCGCGTCACTGCTCGTTCTTGCCGGTTGTGCCAGCGGCCCGCGTTACGACACCAGCCATCCTTCAGCCAATCACGACAGCCGCATCCAGTTCGTAGTCGTGCATTACACCTCCGCTTCGCTTGAGCGCTCGCTGCAATTGCTGACCCACGGCGAAGTCAGCAGCCATTACCTGATTGGTGATGATAAAAACGCGACGGTCTACAAATTGATGGATGAACGTCAGCGCGCCTGGCACGCCGGCGAAAGCCAATGGCAGGGCCGCACCTGGCTCAACTCAAGCTCCATCGGTATCGAAATCGTCAATCCGGGTTTCAAGGACACCCCGACCGGACGCCTGTGGTATCCCTACAGCGAAGCGCAGATTCAAGCCTTGATCGTTCTGCTCAAGGACATCAGCAAGCGTAATGGCATCAGCCCACGCCACATCATCGGTCACAGCGACATTGCGCCCTTGCGCAAGCTCGATCCGGGGCCGTTGTTCCCCTGGAAGCGACTCGCCGAACAAGGCCTTGGCGTGTGGCCCAATGAACAAGCCGTGGCCCGTCAGCAGGCACTGTTCAACAGCCGCGAACTGCCGAGCATCAGCTGGTTCCAGGAGCAACTGGCCCATTTGGGTTACGACACTCCGCAGACCGGCGAACTGGACGTTGCGACGCGTCATGTAATCGCTGCGTTCCAGATGCATTTCCGCCCCGCGCGTTTCGACGGCACGCCGGACGCGCAAACGGCAGCACTGTTGCTGGTACTCAACCAGACAAAATAATGACGCCCGCCCGACGGTCAGGGCAAATCCGCAATCAGCAGCTATAACTCATTGGTAACTCTTCGGATATTCCATGATGGTTGCTACCCGAGAGACCCTGCGTAGCTGGTTTTATCGCCCTTGGTTTTTGGCGATGATCGCGGCTGTCCTCAGCACCTGCCTGTTGATCGCTGGCACAATGTTCATCGCCACGCGCTATGTCGAGCAAAGTGAAAGCCAGGAAATGAACGCTCAGGGCGAACGGTTTCTCGCACGCCTCGAGCAACTGTTCGGCCAGTTGCGCGAAAGTCTCGACGATCTGGAAGCCCAACCGTTGCGCCGTTGCGATGACGAAATGATCGCCACGCTGCAGCAAGTCACCTTCAACTACCGCTTCGTCTACGAGGCCGCTTACAAAGACGCCACGCGCACCTGCTCCAACCGTCCACGGCAGGAAGGCCTGTCGGTCGCGCGCCCTCCCGACATCAAAGGCCCGACCTACAGCTATTGGCTGAACACCACCACCGAACCCGATGAAAACCGTGCCGCGCTGATGCTCGGGCGTGGCAATTTTCGTGTGGCGACCTCGCGCGGACATTTGACGGACATGGTTGACCTGTCGCCCGGCAGCAGCTTGCTCGTGGTGCTGGATCATGGCACCCGAGCGATCCCGGTTCTGGGGACGGCTCAGGCCTGGCCCCCCGCAGAAACCTGGCCGAAAAAAAGCCGCGATGTTTTGCAAATCACCCAGAACCGGTTGATCTACCGGATGCCCACTGACAATCCGCAATACCAACTGGTGCTGATCACGCCGAGGAGCGCCTTGCACATCCCTGCCATCTGGTGGTGGATGATTCCAGCCTGTGCGCTACTGGGTGCGTTCTTGGGTTTTTTTGTGTTTTTACTGGTACGCCAGCGCCAGTCGCTGGACGCCGAACTGCACGGGGCCATCCGCCGGGGCGAGTTGCAGGTGCTGTATCAACCGATCTTCGACCTCGACAGCCGCAACTGCGTTGGCGCCGAAGCCCTGCTGCGCTGGCGGCGCCCTGACGGCACGTTAACCAGCCCTGATCTGTTTATCCCCATGGCGGAAAATACCGGGCAGATCCGCCAGATGACCGACTTCGTCCTCCAGCGCTTGCTCGAACAACTGGGGCCGGTGTTGCGCGCCAACCCGCAGTTGTACATCTCAGTGAATCTCGCGGCCTGCGACGTGATGGTGCCGCGCATCGGTCAGGTCATGGCGCGGCTGTTGACGCTGCACCGGGTCGCTGCGCGGCAGATTGCCTTCGAAGTCACCGAACGCGGTTTGATCGATGTGGTGGTGGCACGGGAAAACCTGCAAGCGTTGCGCAATGTTGGCCATCAAGTGTTGATCGATGATTTCGGCACCGGGTATTGCAGCCTCGCGTACCTGCAAACCCTGCCGGTGGACTGCCTGAAGATCGACAAGGCCTTCATCGATGCACTCGGCCATGACGCTGCCAGCAGTGGTGTTGCGCCGCACATCATTCACATGGCCCAGGCACTGGACTTGAAGGTGATTGCCGAAGGGATCGAGCTTGAGTCACAAGCCGAACTGCTCAGCAGCGAAGGCGTGAAGTTCGGTCAGGGCTGGCTGTTCGCCCATGCGCTGAGCGCGGTGCAGTTCATTGAACTGATCACCCGAGGACGACGCCTTGCGGGACGCCGAATGGATGACGAGGCCTAAACCGCCAGCGCCATATAGAACTGCGTGCCCTGCCCCGGCCGCGAATAAACCCCCATCCGCCCGCCATGCAACTGAACGATTTCCTTGCACAGCGCCAATCCGAGCCCGGCGCCGCCCTTCTTGCGCCCGACCTGCACGAACGGTTCGAAGATCCGCCCCTGTTGACCGTAGGCAATGCCTTCGCCATTGTCTTCAACGCTGATAATCACACGCTCGCCATGACGGCGCGCCTGCAAGCGAATCTGGCCATCGCGAGCAGTGTGACGCAGGGCATTGTCGATCAGATTGTCGAGCACCCGATCCAGTTGCGCCTGATCGGCCTGCAGATGCGGCAATACCCCTTGCACCTCCACCTCCAATGAGACGCCTTTTTCCGCTGCCGTTTCGGCAAACCGCAACTGCGCCTGCCTCAGCAAATCCTCAATGGAACAGGGCGCCAGCGTCAGCTTCTGCAAACCGTTCTGGTAACGCGAGAAGTTCAGCAAGTCATTGATCAACTGCATCAGGCGCTGCATTTCTTCGTTGACGGTGTCGAGCAGGTCGGCTTCGCGAGACTCTGCTGGAAACTTCGCCCGCTCACGGAACAGACCAAACGCCATGTGCATACCGGTGACCGGGGTGCGCAACTCATGGGAGGCACGCAGCACAAACTCGCTGCGCACCCGTTCGAAGGCCCGTTGCTCGGTGACGTCGTGCAACACCATCACTGCGCCGAGGATATGGCCCTGGGTGTGGCTGACCGGCGTCAGGCTATACGTCAGCAAGCGGGATTCGCCGTCGACCTCGATGCTCAAATCCTCCGGCGCTCGCTCCAGGGTGCCACCACGCAACACCAGTTGCAGTTGTGCATCCAGTTCCGGCCGCTCAAGAGCGCTGGCCAAGCCTTGGCCCAGACGGTCATCGTCCCAGCCCAATTGACGCTGGGCGACCGGATTGAGGTGCTCTAGATGCCCGTCACGATCAATCATCAGCAATCCGTCATCGATGCAGTCGAGTACGGCCTGCAACCGTTGCTGGCCGGCCAACAGTTCGTCGACGTTGGTGGCCTGATGCTCGCGCAGCGCTTGCGCCATCAGGCCAAAACGACGGGACAGCAGATTCACTTCCATCGCTGTCGATGTCGGCAGGGTCACTTCAAAATTGCCCTGACCTATGTTGTCAGCCGCTTTGGCCAATGCCTCGATGGGCGCACCAATGCGCCGGGCAATTGCGTGCGCAGTCACGAAACCGATGATCAACACCGCCAGCCCCACCAGCCCGAGCAGGCCAGCGATCAAAAGTGCCCGGTCACGGGCCTCGTGCTGCACCGCGTTGACGTTATCCAGCGCGTGCTTGTGCTCGGTGATCAATCCGTTGCGCAACGTGTTGAAGCGCTCTCTCAGATCACGATTGTTACTGAGCACGTTGGTCGGGTCGCGGGACAGATCGAATGCCTTGAGAAAACTCAGATAGTCCGACTTGGCCTGTTTGAAGCCGTACTCTCTGGCCTCCCCTCCTACTTCCTGCGCAATACCTTCATCCAGTAATTGCAGGTAACGCTGCCTGGACGCCTCGAACGCCGCAGGGTCGGGCTTCTCCGCAAGCATAAGCACCAACTGGTCGCCGAGGGTCTGGCGCAGTTTGAGTCCCAGATCCAGGGTCAAGAAGTTGCTGCTAATCGTCGCTTCCTGAGTCCTGGCCATTTGCATCACGCTGACCAGCCCGAGCAGCAGCCCGAGCAAGGCCACAGTAATCAACGCGGAAATACTGAGGAACAGACGCGTGCGCAACTTCACCGCCGGTTTCATCGTCGCGCACTCACAGGTTGTACTGCTTGCGCTTGCGATACAGGGTAGAGGCGTCGATGCCCAGGGTTTTCGCCGCTTGATCCAGCGTGCCGGCAGTGGCCAGCACCGCGCCAATGTGGGCTTTTTCCAACTCGTCCAGGCTCAGCGCCGCGCCGACCCTTGGCGCATTGTTCGCGGGTTGTTCGGCCATACCCAAGTGAGTGATTTCAACACGCTCCTGCGGGCAGATGATGCTCGCCCGCTCGACCACGTTGCGCAGTTCACGGATGTTGCCCGGCCAGCGATAGCCGAGCAGCGCCTCACGGGCCTCCTCGCTGAACCCCCGCGCGGGGCGCGCATACTCTTTGACGAAGCGTGCAAGGAAACGGTCGGCCAGGGTCAGGATGTCTTCGGCACGCTCGCGCAGTGGCGGCAGATGCAGAGTAATGACGTTGAGGCGATACAACAGGTCTTCACGGAAGCGGCCATCGCGCACCATGTCTTCAAGATTGAGGTTGGTCGCCGCCAAAATCCGCACATCGGCGCGTCGGGTCACCGGATCCCCTACCCGTTCGTATTCTTTGTCCTGAATGAAACGCAGCAACTTGGGTTGCAATGTCAGGGGAAAATCGCCGATCTCGTCGAGAAACAACGTACCGCCGTCGGCTTGGTTCACGCGACCCAAGGTACTTTCGCTGGCCCCGGTAAAGGCTCCACGGCTGTGACCGAACAGCTCGCTTTCCATCAATTCCGCCGTCAGCGACGGGCAGTTGATGGTCACGCAGGATTTCTTCTCGCGCTTGCTCCAGCCATGGATCGCCCGGGCCAGTTCACCCTTACCGGTGCCGGACTCACCCAGAATGAGAATGTTGGCGTCGGTGCCCGCCACCTGACGGGCGGTCTCCAGCACGACTTTCATCGCCGGGCTGTGGGAATCGAGACCATCCTTGGGTTTGCGAATCTCGCCCTCGAGCGCTTCCAGACGTGCCGAGAGTTGGCGCACTTCCAGTTGCTTGGCAGTGGCCAGACGCAACTGGTCAGGGCTGCACGGTTTCACCAGATAATCGGCGGCACCGGCCTGAATCGCATCAACGGCGGTATCGACAGCGGAATGCGCGGTGACGATGACCACACGCATCCAAGGTGCCTGAACGCGCATTTGCGCCAGCACGTCGAGGCCATTGTCCTCGCCCAGACGCAAATCAAGGAAACACAGGTCGAACACCTGGCGCTGCAGCAATGCATCGGCCTGAGCCGCGCTGTTGGCGGTGGCCACTGTATAGCCTTCGTCTTCGAGGCAATAACGGAAGGTGCGCAGGATGGCGGACTCATCGTCCACCAGCAGAATGCGGCCTTGATGCTCAGTGGCAGATTCCATTTTTCCTACGCTCCATAGTGATTGGTCTTGAGTTAGTCCCGAAAAAATCGGGCAAGTTGCATGGTTGATTCTGAACGATGCCAGCCATAGGAGGGTAGCTCTCTCATGCCTTTACGGCTAATCCACTGATTTTGTTGAATTTTTAAACAATCACCGATTTGCAGGGCGTTCCCTGCGTCCTTTTCTGACATCCACGACCTGCTCTCAATTCAATAAGAATGAAAACTCCTACGAAATAATCGTGCAATCCGCACGACCACAGATGACCCATCGTGCAGGATGCGTCTCCAATTATTTTCAGACTACATTTAAGTTATTGATTTTATTGTATTTTTTTCATTCAAAAAACTGGCATGCAGGCTGCAATACCTCACTCATCCCGGGCAGATCAGAACTGCCCCAACCGAACAAGAGTGAGGAACCCAGGATGACTCGCCAACGTGCCGCCCAAGTGCGTATCTCGCCACTGCATCTCCAGCAAGGCCTGTTTGGCGTACTTGCGCTGTTGATCACGTTGATCGTGTGCCAGCAATACCTGCGCTGGGAAAACAGCCAGAAGCCTGAGCCGCTGATCTCGATCCAGCACAGCACGCAGAAGCACTTCAGCGCCGTCAGCAGCAGCCAGGCCGAGAGCGCCTCGATGCGCATGATGGACGTCGATCAAGCGCAGCCACTCAATGAGTTGCCACGCGAAGAACGTTGGGTTTTCTGACGGATTAAACAGATTCGGGCGCAACGCGCCGGAACACGCAACATCCCTAAATAGAGAAGTAAGGAGAATCACCATGTTGAGTTGGGCAATTACGTTCTTGATCATTGCCATCATCGCCGCCGTATTGGGCTTCGGTGGTATCGCGGGCACCGCCACGGGTATCGCCAAGATCCTCTTTGTCGTGTTCCTGGTGATGTTCATTGCTTCCTTCTTCTTTGGCCGTCGCGGCCGAGGTTAACGATGAGTGCGCTTGCGTTTAAGACACTGGCAGCCGCCCTGCTTCTGGGCGGTAGTGCCATGGCGATGGCGGCCAATGATGGCCAGACAAGGGCCAACGAGTTGTTGAGCTCCGATGCGCAATACAGGGAAACCTGGGAAGGCGTGGTGAAGAAGGAAGAGCGCCTGCCGGAGTGGGTGATGAACCTCTCTGGCACGCCTGACCAACAGATGACTGCCGTGACGGAAGATGGCGACAAGTATCTGGTCGGGCCTCTCTGCGAATCCGCAGACAAATGCCTGAACCACCGCTTGATCGTCGCGTTCAGTTTCGACAAGAAAGACGCTTACGCCATGCTCGTCGATGTGCCCGAAGGACTGCCGGCCGACAAGTCGCCAACGCGACATGCCACCTACCGCTTCCTCGGCAATCCCGACGAGGGCATGCAGGATCTGCTGATGGAAACCCTGAAGAAAGATCCGAACTGGTATTAGGTTTCGAACATAAGGGCAGCACCCCCCGCTGCTCTTTATTGCACCTGCCCGAGGAGGGCCGGCGCATGACCAAGGGGCCGGGACGCTCTGACTGTTACAGGGTCGCAGTGACCTACGGGTACAAGGAGTGCCTGCGAGAGGGCCGGGTCAGGGGAAAAAAGCTGCGCCGCAAGTTCGCCACCCCTCTTGGGCTTGACGGACTTGCGCTGAGCTTTCAAACCATCAAAACGTTGATCCAGAGCGCCCAGCTCATCTTGTCCATCGCTCACACTGCGCGCGAAAACATTACGCGGTGTTTCCGGGCGACCGTATATCGAGAAAGATACCGTTTAAACAGTAGGACTATTGGTCTTGTAACGTAGGCCTTTTCCGAAATTTTACGTCGAAATTACTCGCTCAAAAAACAACCCACCTTACGCCGAAATGGCCGGTTCACGGCACTTTTGCTGGCTTAAATGGCGTAATCGAACCGATTGGGACGCGAGTTTCAATTAAAAAATCTCATGCCGATTCAGCATAGGGTAGGCGTTTACGGCATTAGACGGCGCAACCTTGCATCGGAATAGTTGCGCCTTTTTTCGCCTGCCGAAGAGCCGTAAATACGCGCTTCGGGGCACCTTATACGGAGGCAGATGCATAGACTTTTCCGCTAAAGAGCGTTCCAGTTCCTGCATGTGCCTGAGTCAAACGCAAGTAAGGGTAAAGATAATGAAGAAGGCAAAAATCAGCCTCGCCTGGCAGATCCTCATCGGTCTGGTTCTGGGTATTGCAATTGGTGCGTTGCTCAACCACTTCAGTGCCGAAAAGGCCTGGTGGATCAGTAACGTCCTGCAACCGGCAGGCGATATCTTTATCCGTCTGATCAAGATGATCGTGATCCCGATCGTCATCTCCTCCCTGATCGTCGGCATCGCCGGCGTGGGCGACGCCAAGAAGCTTGGGCGTATCGGCCTGAAGACAATCGTCTACTTCGAAATCGTCACCACCATCGCCATCGTCGTCGGCCTGCTGCTGGCCAACGTGTTCCATCCGGGCACCGGCATCGACATGAGTACCCTGGGCACGGTCGACATCTCGAAGTACCAGGCGACCGCCGCCGAAGTACAACATGAACATGCGTTCATCGAGACCATCCTCAACCTGATCCCGTCGAATATCTTCGCGGCCATGGCCCGCGGCGAAATGCTGCCGATCATCTTCTTCTCCGTGTTGTTCGGTCTCGGTCTGTCGAGCCTGCAGTCGGACCTGCGTGAACCACTGGTGAAGATGTTCCAGGGCGTGTCGGAAAGCATGTTCAAAGTCACCCACATGATCATGAACTACGCGCCGATCGGCGTATTCGCACTGATCGCGGTGACCGTCGCCAACTTCGGCTTCGCCTCCCTGCTGCCGCTGGCCAAACTGGTGATCCTGGTTTACGTCGCCATCGCCTTCTTTGCCTTCGTGGTACTGGGCCTGATCGCCAGGCTGTTCGGCTTCTCGGTGCTCAAGCTGATGCGCATCTTCAAGGATGAGCTGGTGCTGGCCTACTCCACCGCCTCCTCGGAAACCGTGCTGCCACGCGTGATCGAGAAAATGGAAGCCTACGGCGCGCCGAAAGCCATCTGCAGCTTCGTGGTGCCGACCGGTTACTCGTTCAACCTCGACGGTTCGACCCTGTACCAGTCCATCGCGGCGATCTTCATTGCCCAGTTGTACGGCATCGATCTGTCGATCAGCCAGCAACTGCTGCTGGTCCTGACCCTGATGGTCACCTCCAAAGGCATCGCCGGCGTACCGGGCGTGTCCTTCGTGGTGCTGCTGGCGACGCTGGGCAGCGTGGGTATTCCGCTGGAAGGCTTGGCGTTTATCGCCGGTGTCGACCGCATCATGGACATGGCCCGTACCGCACTGAACGTGATCGGCAACGCCCTGGCGGTGTTGGTCATCTCGCGCTGGGAAGGCATGTACGACGATGCCAAGGGCGAGCGCTACTGGAACTCCCTGCCGCACTGGCGCAGCAAGGAAAAACTGCCGGCGGGCGAGATCTCCAAGAACTGATTGCTGAACCCTGTGGGGATTGGCTGCTTGTGGCAGTGGGCTTGCTCACACAGGGGATTTTAGTCAGAGCCAAGCATTCATTGCCCCCGCCAGTGATGCACAGACAAACCCCGGACAAAATCCGGGGTTTGTCGTTTCTGGCCACCCCGCTATTATTCGCCGCATCTTCCGAGGGATTTGACTGATGCTTAATGGCCTGTGGCTTGGCTTCTTCGTCGTGGCAGCCGTGTCGGCGCTGGCGCAGTGGCTGATTGGCGGTAATGCCGGGATTTTCGCGGCGATGGTGGAAAGCATTTTTGCCATGGCCAAGCTGTCGGTCGAAGTCATGGTGCTGCTGTTCGGCACCCTCACCCTGTGGCTGGGTTTTCTGCGCATCGCCGAGAAGGCCGGCATTGTTGAATGGCTGGCCAAGGTATTGGGCCCGCTGTTCCTGCGACTGATGCCGGAAGTCCCGCCCGGTCACCCCGCCCTTGGCCTGATCACCCTGAACTTCGCCGCCAATGGCTTGGGCCTGGACAACGCCGCCACGCCCATCGGCCTGAAAGCCATGAAGGCGCTGCAGGAACTCAACCCCAGCGCCACCGTCGCCAGCAACGCGCAGATCCTGTTCCTGGTGCTCAACGCCTCCTCTCTGACCCTGCTGCCGGTGACGATCTTCATGTACCGCGCCCAGCAAGGCGCGCCTGACCCGACGCTGGTGTTCCTGCCGATTTTGCTGGCGACCAGTTGCTCGACGATTGTCGGCTTTCTGTCGGTGGCGTTCATGCAGCGTTTGCGGATCTGGGATCCGGTGGTGCTGGCCTATCTGATTCCCGGCGCGTTGATGCTCGGCGCCTTCATGGCATTGCTGGGGACAATGTCGGCCACCGCTTTGGCGGGATTGTCGTCGATCCTCGGCAATCTCACGCTGTTTGGTCTGATCATGCTGTTTCTGGTGATGGGTGCTCTACGTAAGGTGAAGGTCTACGAAGCATTCGTTGAAGGCGCGAAGGAAGGCTTCGATGTAGCGAAGAACCTGCTGCCGTATCTGGTGGCCATGCTCTGCGCCGTCGGCGTGCTCCGTGCGTCCGGAGCGCTGGATTTTGGCCTCGACGGGATCCGTCATCTGGTCGAATGGGCCGGAGGGGACACACGCTTTGTCGATGCGCTGCCCACGGCGATGGTCAAGCCATTCTCCGGCAGCGCGGCGCGGGCGATGCTGATCGAAACCATGCAGACTTCCGGTGTCGACAGCTTCCCGGCGCTGGTGGCGGCGACGCTTCAGGGCAGTACCGAGACGACGTTCTATGTGCTGGCGGTGTATTTCGGCGCGGTGGGGATTCAGCGGGCGCGGCATGCGGTAGGTTGCGCGCTGTTGGCCGAACTGGCCGGCGTACTCGGCGCCATTGGCGTCTGCTACTGGTTCTTCGGTTAGCCACAAATCCCCCTGTGGGTGCGCGAAGAGGGCGTGTCAGGCGACGTATGCATTGCCTGACAAACCGCCTTCGCGAGCGAGCCCGCGCCTACAGGGGTTATGGATAAGGTTAAAGTCTGGGTGAGGGCGCGAACTGCTGGCCTTGCTCGACCGCCCACGCCACAACCTTCGCGGTCAGGCGATCACTGGCCAGACCAAACCCGGCGACCACCGCCGGCACCTGCACATCACTCAGGGGCTGGCGCTCTTCAAACCGGCGGCTGGCCAGAATGCGCTGGTCATAGCCACGCACCAGCAACGCATCGACCCGCACGACAACGCTGGCCTTATCGCCCTGATATTCAGTCTGAAACGCCTGCAAATTCCCCCCCAGTTCCAGATCCGCCTGGAAGTAGCTGTCATCGGTGCTCAGCAACGTCACCCGGCCATCACGCGTAAAGCCTTCGAGCAGCCGATTGCGCAACAGCACCGGTGCGGGGTCGCTCCAGCGTGACGCCTTGTAGCTGCTGATCATGTTGCCCTGTGGAATCACGGCGATGTTCGGCCGGTTCAGCGCTTCACTGGCCTGCCATTTGTTGAGCCGCAGCGACCAGTGCTGAGTGGCCGCTGAACCGGCCGGCGCAGGCACCTGCGCGGCTGGCAGACGATAAACGTTCGATGGCTGCGACTGGGGCAGGATCGAGCACGACGCGATCAGCGTGCCGATCAAGGCAAAACCAGCGGCGAAGAGGGCGAGTCGAGTCAGCTTCATGGCGTGAACTCCTTGTTCTTGTCACTGCCCAGCAGGTAACCGCTGGGGTTGGCCTCAAGACGTTGCGAGATGGCGCGCAGCGAGGTCAGCGTCTCTCGCAATTCACGGATGGCCGGCGCCAGACCATTGAGACCCTGCAGGCCGTTGTCGAGGGCATTCTGGTTCTTGCTCAGCAGGCCGTTGATCGTGGCGCTGCTTTGCTCCAGCGACTTCATCGCCTGCTCGGCACTGCCCAGCGCCTGCTTGCCCTGGTCGTTGAGCAAACCGTTGGCGTTGCGCATCAGCAGCGAAGTCTGTTCGAGCATGCTGCCGGCCTGTTTGCCGACCGTCGCCAGTTGCTGCATGGCTTGGCGCAGGTCGCCACGCTGATCGTTGATCGAGCCGGTGGTCTGTTCCAGGTGGGCGAGGGTTTTGCTCACGCGCTCGACGTTTTCGGCGGAGAACATCTGGTTGGCGTTTTGCAGCAGTGCGGTGACGCCGCTCATCAAGTCGTTGCTGTCATTGAGCAACCGCGAGATGGGCGAGGGCGACGCGACAATGATCGGTAATTTGCCGTCATGGCCCCGTAGGCTCGGACTGTTTGGCGTGCCGCCGCTGAGCTGGATGATCGAGGTCCCGGTAATCCCGGTCAGGGCCAGTTTGGCCAGGGTGTCTTCCTTGATCGGAGTGTCACCGCCCAGACGAATCCGCGCCAACACCCGGCGGGGATCCTTGGGGTCAAGACGCAGGCTGACCACGTCACCGACCTTGATCCCGCTGTATTGCACCGCGCTGCCCTTGGACAGGCCGCTGACCGCCTCATTGAACACGACTTCGTAATCCTTGAACTCGCTATCGATACTGGACTTGGCCAGCCACAGGCCGAACAGCAGGGCGCCCGCCACGACAATCACTGCGAACAGGCCGATCAACACATGATGGGCTCGGGTTTCCATATCAGACCTCGTTGAGCAGTTTGGCGGCGTCCAGCGCCGAGCGGCCGCGCGGGCCGTGGAAATATTCGTGAATCCACGCGTCATCGGTTTCCGATACGACGTCAATCGGACCGGCGACCAGCACCTTCTTCTGCGCCAGCACTGCCACGCGGTCGGTGATGGTGTAGAGCGTGTCGAGGTCGTGGGTGACCAGAAACACACTCAGGCCCAACGCATCGCGCAGGGTCAGGATCAGTTGATCGAACGCCGCCGCACCGATCGGATCGAGACCGGCGGTGGGCTCGTCGAGAAACAGGATGTCCGGATCCAGCGCCAATGCACGGGCCAATGCCGCGCGCTTGATCATGCCGCCGGACAGCGACGCGGGGTATTTGTCCGCCGCCGACAACGGCAGCCCGGCCAGCGCCAGTTTCACCGCCGCCAGATGCTCGGCGTCGTTGCGGCTTAACCCTGCATGCTCGATCAGGGGCAAAGCGACGTTCTCGGTCACCGTCAACGAGGAGAACAGTGCGCCTTTTTGAAACAGCACGCCGAAGCGTCGTTCGATCAGCGAGCGCTCATGTCCGGACAGGCTCGGCAGGTTCTGGCCGAATACGTTCACCCGGCCTTCGCTGGGGCGGCGCAGGCCGATGATACTGCGCAGCAGTACCGATTTGCCGCTGCCAGAGCCGCCGACCATGGCGAGGATTTCGCCTTTGTACAAATCCATGTCGAGGCCTTCGTGCACGCTCTGCTTGCCAAAGCGGTTGCACAGGCCACGGACTTCGATCACCGCCTCCGAGGGCGCGCGGGGTGGACGACTCACCAGCCCATCTCCATGAAGAACAGCGCGGCCACCGCATCGAGGACGATCACCACAAAAATCGATTGCACAACGGCGGACGTGGTGTGGGCGCCGACCGATTCGGCGCTGCCGCTGACCTTGAAGCCTTCGAGACAGCCAATCGCGGCGATCAGGAAGGCGAAGACCGGTGCTTTCACCAACCCCACCAGAAAGTGCTGAACACCGATGTCCGATTGCAGCAGCGAGAGGAACATCGCCGGTGAAATTCCCAGCGACAACGCGCAGACCACGCCACCGCCGACGATCCCGCAGAGCATCGCCAGAAACGTCAGCATCGGCAGCGCGATCAGCAGCGCCAGTACCCGTGGGACCACCAGCAGTTCCATCGGGTCAAGGCCAAGTGTGCGGATTGCATCGATCTCTTCGTTGGCCTTCATCGAACCGATTTGCGCGGTGAAGGCGCTGGCGGTGCGCCCGGCCATCAGAATCGCGGTGAGCAAGACGCCGAATTCACGCAGAAATGAAAACGCCACCAGATCGACGGTGAACACACTGGCCCCAAAACTGGCCAGCACCGTCGCGCCAAGAAAAGCCACCACGGCGCCCACCAGAAAGGTCAGCAACGCCACGATCGGCGCAGCGTCGAGGCCGGTCTGTTCGATGTGCGCGACGATTGGCGTAATGCGCCAACGCTTGGGGCGGAACACGCTGCGAGCGATGGTTTCCAGAATCAGACCGATGAAGCCCAGCACTTGCAGGGTGTCCTGCCAGACCGTTTCCACCGCGCGACCGATGCGCGTCAGCAGTTGCACGCTGACGCTGACTTCCGGCTCCTTGATCGGCACGCAGAAATCGGTCAGCGAGCGATACACCGTCTGCAGCAGCGCGCGGTCAGCCGGGGAAATCGTACAGTCGGGATGTTCAGCGGATTTGCCCAGGCGTTCGGAACCGAGCAGTTCGACCAGCAAGGATGCGCCAGCGGTATCGAGGGCGCCCAGGTCATTCAGGTCGATGGACGTATGGGCGTCGTATTGGCCGTGGAGCTTTTCGCTCAGTTGCTTGAGGTCAGCGTAATGGGCAAGCGTCCAGTCCCCGCTGACTCGCAGGCGAGCAGGGGTGGTCGATGTGTCGAGTTGGGCACTGCCCGTCGTCGAGCTGCTGGTCATAAACTCCGTGCTTTTCGGCTGATGAGGCTGGCATACGTAATAGCACGAACCCGACTACTTTTCTTTGATCGCTGTGCTGTCGGTGACTTCAAAGCGCAGCACGCCGATCACCTGGCCGTCCTCGGTCAGCACCCGTACCTGCCACTTGCCCGCCGGGTTGCCGGGGAAATTCTGCTTGTGCGTCCACGCCCGGTAGCCTTCTTTACGCCCGCCATGGATGTCGAGAGCAATGCGGTCGACCTCTTTGCCGTTGAACTGCCAGACGTGATAAATCCGCTCATCGAGCCCGCGTGGCGCGTTGATCGCGGTATAGGCGTAGAGGCCACCGCCACGGATCTGCTCGGCGCTGACTTGCTTGAGGCTCGCGCCGGGGGTGCGATCCTGCAACTGCGTGCTGATCGCCACGTCAGTCATCCACAGCGTTGCCGGCGGCACCCACGAGCGCAGCGCCCAACCCACACCGCCGATACCCACGGTGATGCACAGGATCGCCAGCGCATTGCGCACGGTGCGGATCGGGAAGATCGACGCCAGGCTCGGGAACGACAGCAGCACGGCAATGCCCAGCGCCCATTTGAAGCTCCGCGAGGTGGTCAGGTGCATGATCACCGGCAGTGCGGTCAGGAGGGCCGCGAACAGGGTCAGGGTGTGTAGCGCCAGAAACGCCCAGCGCCGGGGCGCCAGCCATTTGTAGTAGAGCGGATCGATGACGGAGATCAGCGCGGCGATGCTCAGCAGCCCGGTGAAGATCAATTGGCTGCTGTTCCACGTCGTGGTGATGAAGAAGAATGGCAGAACGAAAAACAGGCTTTCCTGGTGAATCATCTGCGTGGCGTAACGCAGCAGCGGCTGGGGGATTTCCCGTTTGAAAATCCGCGTAAAAAGGCCGGTGAGGGTGTTTTCCAGCATCAGCCAGATCCAGCTCAGCAGCATGATGATGGTGATCCAGCTCGCCAGCCCTTGCTGGCGGTCGACCAGAATGAAACTGCCGACCCCGGAGATGAAACCACCCAACGCAATGACCCCGGGATAGCGCTTCATCAGTTCGAGAATGCGCTGGATCAGAAGGGTCAGTTTTGGCATGAGGGCGGTTCGCAACAGTCGTGGGAAAAAACCTCGACAGAGTACCGCTCGCACAGCGGTGTGGCGAGGCTGCCGGTCAGCAAAATCACCACAGTCCCCTGTGGGAGCGGGATTGCTCGCGAAGGCGTCGTATCCGTCACTGCATTTGTTGCATGACCCACCGCGTTCGCGAGCAAGCCCGCTCCCACCGGTTCAGTGTTCGGCGGATTTGCGGCGGTGCAGGCGCCATACGATCAGGATCAGCAGCAACACACCCAGTCCACCCGCCGCCAGCCACAACACCTGATCATCACTGATCAAAGGCTTCTCGATACGCAGATACCCCGGTTGCAGCAACAACTCGCGCATGGCCTTGTTCGCCGTTTCCAGCGTCACGCCTTGCAGTTCGCGGGCGGGATTGGCGAAGCGGCCGTCCTCGTAGTCGCCCAGCGCACTCCAGTAGTAATCGGCCATCGCGCTGTTGCCTTGCACCGCCCAGGCCTGATGGGCGATGGCCGCCTGTTTGATGCGGGCGAAGGTGGCCGGATCGAGACCGTTTTTCAGCAGGTCGGCCTTGATGTCTTCCAGCACCTCAATGGCTTCATCGACGTTATCGCGATCAAGGTCAGCATTGAGGCTCATGAACCCGACGCCCCCAAACACTTCGCGCTCGGCCCACGGCCCATAAGACAAACCATGGTTGAGACGAATCTGTCGGTACAGCGCCCAGTCGAGGTAGTCCTTGAGGATGTTGAACGTCTCGTCGTACTGACCGTCCAGCACCGGCTCCGGCACCAACCAGTGCAACTTGGCGCTGTCGCCGATAAAACCGCGCGTGAGGGTGCGCTCATGGGCGGCGCTGGTGCGGATATCCGGCAACGGCCGGTGCTCACTGGGCTCGACCGCATCAAGCGCGCCCCACGTCCGCTCCAGATAGGCCGGCAGCAGTTTGTCGAGCTCGCCGACGACAATCAGGGTCATGTTGTTCGGCGCGTACCAGGCTTTGCGCACCTTCTCCAGTTGCGCCTGGGTCAGATGTGCGACTTCGGCGCGCTGCGGGCATTTAAGGCCCAGCTCCACCGCCAATTGATTGCTCGCGCTGTGCCCCAGATCCTGGCGGTCGAGAAAGCGGCGCAGGCGCGTGTAGTGGCCGCCGTCCTCACGCTCGACCACACGTTTGGCGGCGTTGATCGCGTTGTCGTCGATGCGGGTCTGTGTCAGCAGCGCCAGCAGCAGGTCGAGTACCTTGCGCTGGTTTTTCGCCGGAGCTTCGATGACGAAGGTGGTATCGGCATTGCTGGTGAAGGCGTTCCAGTCACCGCCAAGGGCCTGCATGCGCTCTTCGAGGCCACCTTCGCCGGTGGCGTCAATGCCACTGAACAGCAAGTGTTCAAGCAGGTGCGGCAGCTCTTTTTCATCGCAGTCAAAATCATCAAGACCGACGCCGACCACCAGCCGGATCGCGACATGCCCGCGCTCGGTGCCGGGTTTGAGCAACAACTGCAAACCGTTGGGCAGCGCATAACCTTCGACCTGAAAACGATCCAGGGCCAAGGAAGGGAGTGAACCGAGCAACAGACAGGCGAACAACAGGCAACGCATAACAGGCTTCCGTACGGCTGATTTGGAGATCCGTGTCGTCAGGCAGATGGCCTTTGCGAGCAAGCTCGCGAAGGCGTCCCTGAGGCTGAACGCTGAGTTACTGACTGACCTTAGCCGCAGACGTTCAAGGCGAATGCGTAATGTCGGCCATTTCATCCGCCGCCAGCGCCCCGGTGTCCGCCGTTTCCAGCACCACATAGGCGCTGCTGCAAAACAGTGAATTGAGCCGTTTCATGTCGGCAATCAGCTCCAGGTGCAACGAACTGGTTTCAATACTCTGCACGATCTTGCGTTGCAAACGGCTGACGTGGGCATGGGCCAAACGGCGTTCCTGTGCGCGGAAGCGCCGTTTCTCGCGCAGCAACTGGCGAGCGCTTTCCTTGTCGCCGCTGAGAAACACCGACAACCCCAACCGTAAGTTGGCGATCAGTTGCTGTTGAAGCCCGGCCAGGTCCTCCAGCCCTTCCTCGGAAAACGAACGGCGTTGCGAGGTCTTCTGCTGCTGGACCTTGCGCAGCATGCGCTCGATCAAGTCACAGGCCAGTTTGAGGTTGATCGCCAGTTCAATGATCTCCGCCCAGCGCCGACTGTCCTGCTCGCCAAGATCCTCGCGGGGCATTTGCGCCAGGTACAGCTTGATCGCGCTGTACAGCGACTCAACGTCATCGGTCATCCGACGCATGTCCTGGGTGATCGCCGTTTGCTTGCCGCGCAACACATCGAGGGTCGCGTCGAGCATGTTGTCGAGCAGATCGCCCATGCGCAGGGTTTCGCGCACGGCGTTGGCCAAGGCCAGGCTTGGCGTGACCAGCGCGGTCGGGTCAAGGTGACGTGGTTTGGCGGTGCCGTTGACCTCAGGCCGTTCCGGCAGCAGCCAGGCGCACAAACGCGCCATCGGCCCGACACTCGGCAGCAGGATCAGACAGCGTGCGGTGTTGTAGAGCAGGTGGAAGCCGATGACCATTTCCTGCGGGCTGAAATCCAGACTGTCGATCCAATGCACAAGCGGGTCGAGCACCGGGATGATCAGCAGCAGGCCGATCAGTTTGTACAACAGGCTGCCCAGCGCCACTTGCCGGCCAGCGGCGTTCTGCATGCTGGTGCTCATGAACGCCAGCACGCCGCTGCCGATGTTGGCACCGATCACCAGGCCAATCGCCACCGGCAGACTGATCACGGCGGCGCCGGCCAAGGTAGCGGTCAGCAGCACAGCGGCGAGGCTGGAGTAGGAAATCATCGCAAACAGCGCGCCGACCAGGGCGTCGAGGAGGATGTCGCCGGTCAGCGAAGCGAAAATCACCTTCACCCCTTGGGCGTGGGTGATCGGTGCAGCAGCCTCGACGATCAGTTGCAGCGCGAGAATGATCAGCCCCAAACCGATGCTGACCCGGCCCATTTGCCCGAGCCGCGTCTGTTTGCGCGACAGAAAGAAAATCACCCCAAGAAAAATCAGCAATGGCGACAGCCAAGACAAGTCGAACGTCAGCACCCGCGCCATCAGCGCGGTACCGACATCGGCGCCGAGCATGGTCGCCAGCGCCGGCGTCAGCGCCATCAGCCCTTGGCCGACGAAAGAGGTGACGAGCATCGCCGTGGCGTTGCTGCTTTGCACCATCGCCGTGACGACAATGCCCGCAACAAAGGCCAGCCAGCGCTTGGCCATGTTCTGACCGATCACATGGCGCAACTGGGTGCCATACACCCGCAGGATGCCGGTTCGGACGATGTGCGTGCCCCAGATCAGCAGGGCGACGGCGGAAAGCAGATTGAGCAGGGTGAGCATGCAGACCCCCTGTAATGGCAGCGCCCCAGAGAGGCAAATTGACGGTACCGCGCGGTTTCTACGTTTTTGATACTTAAGCTGTAGTTGGCTAACGGTCTGGGCGCCAGCATTGCACAGCTAAAACCATGATTGAAACACAAGTGTCATGAACAGCACTTCACCGGCACCTCCCTGCTGGAGTGAGTGTTAGCCAACGTACAAAACAACTGTGGGAGCGGGTTTGCTCGCGAAGGCGGCGTATCAGTCGACAATAATGTTGGCTGATCGACTGCATTCGCGAGCAAGCCCGCTCCCACAAGGGGTGTTGCGTGTTGCTGGACTAGCGGGTTACTGCCCCGGAATGTCCTTGCGCAGTTTCACCGGATCTTGCTGCTTCTTTTTGGCCATCGCGCCGCGCAGTTTGATGTTGATCGCTTCCACCGCCAGCGAGAACGCCATGGCGAAGTAGACGTAACCTTTGGGTACGTGCACGTCGAACGATTCAGCGATCAGTACCGTACCGACCACCAGCAGGAACGACAGCGCGAGCATCTTCAGCGACGGATGTTTGTCGATGAATTCGCTGATCTTGCCCGACGCCGCCATCATTACCAGCACCGCGACGATGATCGCCGCCACCATCACCGGCACATGGGACACCATGCCGACCGCGGTGATCACCGAGTCCAGCGAGAAGACGATGTCGATGATCGCGATCTGAATAATGGTGTAGAGGAAGTTACCGCCCTTGCCCGAAGGCTCGTCGCCGCTTTCGTCTTCACCTTCCAGCGCGTGGTACATCTCCTGCGAGCTTTTCCACAGCAGGAACAGCCCCCCGAAGAACAGGATCAGGTCACGCCCGGAGATGCCCTGGCCGAACACTTCGAACAGGTCGGCGGTGAGGCGCATGACCCAAGTGATCGACAGCAGCAACAGGATTCGCGTGATCATGGCCAGGCCAAGACCGAAGATCCGGGTGCGCGGCTGCATGTGTTTGGGCATGCGGCTGACCAGGATCGAAATCATGATGATATTATCGATACCCAGGACAATTTCCAGGGCGGTCAGGGTAAAGAAGGCAACCCAGATTTCGGGGTTGGTCAGCCAATCCATGTGTATTCCTTTGAGCGTGTGTTAAACCGAAAAAGGTCCTGGCTTCAAACCACGAAGCCAGGACCGCAAACGGTGAGTCTTGGGCTTATAGAGTGCTGAACACCGGGAAAGTCCCGAGCAGCAGTGCAGCAATCAGAATGCAGATACAAACCAGGATCGCCCATTTGAGGGTGAACCGCTGGTGGTCGCCAAAATCAATCCCGGCCAGGGCCACCAACAGATAGGTCGATGGCACCAGCGGGCTGAGCAAGTGAACGGGCTGACCGACGATCGAGGCCCGGGCCATTTCCACGGCGGTGATGCCGTAGTGACTGGCGGCTTCGGCCATCACCGGCAACACGCCATAGTAGAACGCGTCGTTGGACATGAAGAACGTGAACGGCATGCTCACCAGTGCCGTGATCACGGCCAGGTAAGGACCGAGGAAATCCGGGATCACCGCCAGCAGGCTCTTGGACATCGCATCGACCATGCCGGTGCCCGACAGGATACCGGTGAAGATACCCGCCGCAAAGATCAGCCCGACCACTGCCAGCACACTGCCGGCGTGAGCCGCGACGCGGTCCTTCTGCATTTGCAGGCAAGGATAGTTGACGATCATGGCAATACTGAACGCCACCATGAACAACACCGGCAGCGGCAACAGGCCAGCGATCAGGGTGCACATCAGGCCGAAGGTCAGGGCGCCGTTGAACCAGATCAGCTTCGGACGACGGGCGTCCGGGAACTGCGAAACGCTGATTTCGCTGTGATCGATCTCATCGTCGATCAGGTGCAACTCACCCAGACGCGCTCGCTCACGTTTGCCGTAGAAATAGGCAATGAGCAGAATCGCCACCACACCGGCCGCCATGGCCGGAATCATCGGCACGAAGATGTCCGAAGGGTCGACGTGCAACGCACTGGCAGCACGGGCGGTCGGGCCGCCCCATGGCGTCATGTTCATCACGCCACCGGCCAGGATGATCAGGCCGGCCATGATTCGCGGGCTCATGCCGATGCGGCTGTACAGCGGCAGCATGGCGGCCACGCAGATCATGTAAGTGGTCGCGCCGTCACCGTCGAGGGAAACGACGAGCGCCAGTACGGCGGTGCCGACCGAAACTTTCAGCGGGTCACCCTTGACCAGTTTGAGGATCTTGCGCACGGCCGGGTCGAACAGACCGGAGTCGATCATCAGGGCGAAATAGAGAATGGCGAACATCAGCATCACGCCGGTCGGCGCAAGCTTGGTGATGCCTTCGAGCATCATCGGACCGATCTTCGGCGCAAAACCACCGAACAGGGCAAACAGGATCGGGATGATGATCAGCGCAATCAGCGCGGACAGGCGCTTGGTCATGATCAGGAACATGAACGTGATGACCATGGCAAAGCCAAGGAAAGTCAGCATGGGAATACTCCGGGCGTAGCGCGGCTAATGGAATGAGCGGATCGGGCGGGATCAGCGCAGAGCGGGCAGCACGAGAGGTACGGACGGAGTGACAGCGCGGAGGCGGGCTACAGAGGACATCAGAATCACCATTGTTGTTGTTAATTGGGCCGTTCGTGCGGGTATCACACGGATTGGCCAACCGGTCTGTTGCCGGCAGTGGGGGCGATCCTAATGGGGGAAGCTTTCAGCCAGCTTTCGTGGGTGAAAGCTTTGAGTGAACGGTCAACCGGCCCGCCGAATGCGGCGGACGTCATCAAAAAACAGCCAGATTCAGCGGCCTCATGGCGCCCATCCAGATCGCATGCTCGGTGTGATCAAGCAAATCATCGCCCGTGTCCGGGTGCAAAAACACCACCAAGCCTTTGCGATTGAGCGCCAGCCAGGGCAGTACTTCACCGATCAACTCCGGGCCGAAGGCCAACTGGCAACTCCAGTCGGGGTGCGGGCCGACCGGGCGTTCGTGGACGCGGCCCATTTTCAATGGAAACAACGTAGCGGCTTGCTCGCATAACGCGCGTGCCTGGTCGATGGAGGCGGCGTCGAAATAGACGTGGGCGTGGTAGCCCTTGATCGGTTGCATCTGAAGCCCTCGCAAATCGGTTCGAACCCTCGGCGTTGCCCGTATGTCACACGCCATAGAAGGGACAAGAAAAGGGATCAGCCATGAAAAATGCCGAAACCCCAGCGGTTAAAGTGGTGCTCTATGGTGCCATGGCCAGCCTGGGCGGTGCGTTGATGGCTGAGTTGCTGCGTCGTCAGCATGAAGTCATCGCCATTCTCGACGATTTGACGGCGCTCGCGCCGCGTCCGGGGTTGCGTACAAAAAGTGGCGATCTGTTCGATGCCGAGCGGGTCAATCAAAGCGTTGCGGGAAGCTCGGCGGTGATTTGCCTGCTGGATGCGCCGGGCCTGCCGTTGAGCAGCGATCACGTCGAAAGGTCCATCGTGCTTGGGCCGGTGGAACAGGTGCTCGCGGTCGACGCGCTGGTCGATGGCCTGCAATTGGCCAATGTTTCGCGGCTGTTTCTGGTGGGCGATTTCGCCGTGCTCGACGAACCGGACCTCGACGATCGCCTGCAACGCCACGCCGCCGAAGAAATCCGTGAGGCCCTGCAAAGCAGTCCGTTGCAATGGACATTGGTCAATGCGCCCCATGGCGTCGCGGGGCTGACCGTTGAGCATTTCAGCCAGGTTGGCGGCCATCTGGAGCCGGGGCTAACCGAACCGCTGGAGCGTTTGAACCGGGTCGCGGTGGGGATTGCCGATGAGCTGCGCTTGAATCTGCATGTCGGGCAGCATGTGAATTTTGTGGCGACCAGCCAATAGGTTCTAGATGGCAATGGACGGCAGTGCGAGTCCATTGAGCGATTCTGCACTGCTGGCCTGTTCCTCCATCAACCAGTCAACAAACAGTTGAATCAGCGCCCCCCGCCGTTTGCGTTGCGGCAGAACGACGTAATAGCCCAGCCGTGACAGCGTCGTTTCGGCAATCGGGCGACAGAGCAAACCCTGAGTCAGCAAGTTATCCACAAGATGCCGCCAGCCAATCGCCACGCCTTGCCCGCCAATCGCCGCTTGAATCAACAGCGTGTAATTGTCGAAACGCAGCTGCCCCGGTGCCGGCGGCGTGGTGATGCCCAATTGGCGAAACAAACCACTCCAGTCAAACCAGTTGCTGCTGTTTTCACCGCGCAAGTGCAGCAGGGGCAATTCCAGCAACGCCTGAGCAGGCAAGGGCGCCGGGCGATCCTTGAGCAATAGTGGACTGCACACCGGGAACACTTCTTCGCTGAACAGCCAATGGCTCTCGCCCTGTTTAAAGCGGCCGTCGCCAAACAGGATCGCCACGTCGATGTCGGTGCGCAGCATGTTGTGGTTACGTTCGCTGGTGACCAGGCTGACATCGACGTGGGGATTGGCTTCGTGGAAGCGGTGCAGACGCGGCATCAGCCAATAGGCGGCGAAGGCGAAATCGGTGGCGACCTGCAGCACCTCGTGTTGCTGCTGTGTGCTGATCGCGCTCAATCCTGCGTCGATATTCTGCAAACCAAGGCTAACTTGCTCGAACAGGATCATGCCGACCTCAGTCAGTTCGATGCCCCGGTAGATGCGATCAAACAGGCGCGTACCGAGCTGCTCCTCCAGTCGTTTGATCTGTTGGCTGATGGCCGGTTGCGTGGTGCCCAACTCAACCGCTGCCGCAGTAAAGCTGCGATGGCGCGCGGCGGCATCGAAGGCACGCAACAGGTCGAGAGACAGATCACCTAACGCTTCATACATAAGCACAGCTTATCCCAGTCATTGCCCGGCATGGGCTTTACCCGATAGAGCATGGACCCCAAGCTTGATCGCAGCAATGTCGCATAAATATTCACTATGGAATGCCGCGATCACATGAAGCGCAAGAATATTCTTTTCATCATGGCCGATCAGATGGCCGCGCCAATGTTGCCGTTCTACGGCCCTTCGCCAATCAAACTGCCGAATCTTTCGCGCCTCGCCGCCCAAGGCGTGGTGTTCGACGCCGCTTACTGCAACAGCCCATTGTGCGCGCCGTCGCGTTTCACTCTGGTCAGCGGTCAATTGCCGAGCAAAATCGGTGCTTACGATAACGCCGCCGATTTCCCCGCCGACATTCCGACCTACGCCCACTACCTTCGCCGTCTCGGCTACCGCACCGCGCTGTCGGGCAAGATGCATTTCTGTGGCCCCGATCAGTTGCACGGCTACGAAGAACGCCTGACCAGTGATATTTATCCGGCCGATTACGGTTGGTCGGTGAACTGGGATGAGCCTGACGTGCGGCCGACCTGGTATCACAACATGTCTTCGGTGCTGCAAGCCGGGCCCTGCGTGCGCACCAACCAACTCGATTTTGACGAAGAAGTGGTGTTCAAGGCCCAGCAATATCTGTTCGATCACATTCGCGAGGACGGCGATCAGCCGTTCTGCCTGACGGTGTCGATGACTCACCCACACGATCCGTACACGATTCCCAAGGCCTTCTGGGATTTGTACGACGATGGCGATATCCCGCTTCCGACAACGCCGGATCAACATTCACTCGACCCGCACTCGCAGCGCCTGCTCAAGGTTTACGACCTGTGGGACAAGCCGCTGCCTGTGGATAAGATTCGCGATGCTCGGCGTGCCTACTTCGGCGCTTGCAGTTATATCGACGCCAACGTCGGCAAACTCCTGCAAACCCTTGAAGACACAGGGCTGATGGACGAAACGATCATCGTCTTCTCCGGCGACCACGGCGACATGCTGGGCGAGAAAGGCCTCTGGTACAAAATGCACTGGTACGAAATGGCCGCCCGCGTGCCCCTGTTGATCAGTGCGCCTGGCCAGTTCGAGGCCGGGCGCATCAGCGCTGCCGTATCGACCGCAGACCTGTTGCCAACCTTCGTCGAACTGGCCGGCGGCAACCTGGAGCCGGGCCTGCCGCTGGATGGCCGCTCGCTGGTGCCACACCTGCAAGGGCAGGGCGGCCATGACGAGGTATTTGGCGAATACATGGCCGAAGGCACCATCAGTCCGCTGATGATGATCCGCCGTGGCGCCTGGAAATTTATCTACAGTGAAAGCGACCCTTGCCTACTCTTCGACGTAGGCAACGATCCGCGCGAGTTGGAAGAACTCAGCCAATCGCCACAGCATCGTCAGCTATTCGACGATTTTCTCGCCGAGGCACGGGCCAAGTGGGACATCCCCGCCATTCACCGGGCCGTCCTCGCGAGCCAGCGTCGCCGCCGTTTTGTCGCCGATGCATTGACCGTCGGCAAGCTGAAGAGCTGGGATCACCAGCCTCTGGTCGACGCTAGTCAGCAGTACATGCGCAACCATATCGACCTCGATGATCTGGAACGCAAAGCACGTTATCCACAACCCTGCCAAAACCAATAACGTTAAGGGGAAGTCCATGCGCAAGTTATCCACAGTACTGACGGTCAGCCTGCTGGCTCTGGGCAGCGCCTCGGCATTTGCCGAGCAAAGTTGCGAGACGGTGAAAATGGCCGATCCTGGCTGGAGCGACATCGCCGCGACCAACGCCATCACCGGTTTTCTGCTGGACGGCATGGGCTACAAGGCCAAGGTCGACACCCTCGCGGTACCGATTACTTTCGGCGGCCTGAAGGATGGCCAGGTGGATGTGTTCATGGGCAACTGGATGCCGGCGCAGCAGGGCTTCTACGACAAGTTCATCGCCACCGGTGACGTGACACAACTGGCGAAGAACCTCGACGGCACCGAATTCACCCTCGCCGTGCCGGATTACGTCTGGGACGCGGGTGTGCATAACTTCGCGGATCTGAATACATTCGCCGACAAGTTCGGCAAGAAAATCTACGGCATCGGTTCGGGCGCACCCGCGAACATCTCGTTGCAGGAAATCATCAAGAAAAATGACTTCGACCTGGGCCAGTGGAAGCTTATCGAGTCCAGCGAACAGGCAATGCTCGCCGAAGTGTCGCGGGCAGTGAAGAAGCAGAAATTCGTCACCTTCCTCGGCTGGACCCCGCACCCGATGAACGTGCAGTTGAAAATGCATTACCTCAAGGGTGGCGAAAAGTACTTTGGCGACACCGGCAGCGTGTTTACGTTGACGCGCAAGGGCTACGCCGAGGCGTGTCCGAATGTGGGTAAATTGCTGACCAATCTTTCGTTCACTCAGGAGATGGAGAACAGCATCATGGCTGAGGTGACCAACAAGAAGGTCAGCAATGCTGAGGCGGTGAAGGCCTGGATCAAGGCGAATCCGGCGGTGCTGGACAAGTGGCTGGACGGCGTGAAGACGCTGGATGGGAAGGCTGCCTTGCCGGCGGTAAAAGCCAGGCTCTGATTCACTAGAGGCAGTCGTCTCACCCCGTGGGAGCGGGCTTGCTCGCGATTGCGGTGTCTTTGTCGAATGACCCACCGCATTCACCTGAGGGCACGCTCCCGCACGTTTTACCCTGTTACTCTTGCGCAAACCCCAAACCGCGAGGACCCATGGCCTTCCCCACTCGCCGCTCACTTTTGCCCTTCCTCACCTGGCTGCCCCGGCAAACCCGCGCCAGCGTCGGACGGGACCTGATCGTCGGCCTCAGCGGTGCAATTCTCGCGTTACCCCAGTCGATTGCCTACGCGCTGATCGCCGGACTCCCACCCGAATACGGTCTCTACGCGGCGATCATCCCGGTGTTGATCGCCTGTCTGTGGGGTTCGTCGTGGCATCTGATCTGCGGGCCAACGGCGGCGATTTCGATTGTGCTGTTTGCCAGCGTCAGTCCATTGGCCGTGCCAGCGTCACAGGACTACATCACCCTGATTCTGCTGCTGACCTTTCTGGCCGGGGTTTTCCAATGGCTGATCGGTTTGCTGCGCTTTGGCGCACTGGTGAACTTCGTCTCGCATTCGGTAGTACTCGGTTTCACCCTGGGGGCGGCAGTGGTGATTGCCATCGGTCAGTTGCCCAATTTTCTAGGGTTGGACCTGCCAGCCAAAGCCACGGCGCTGGCCAGTTTGATGGATCTGCTGCAACACCTCAGGGCTGTGGATAATCCTTCGCTGGTGCTTGGCGTGGCCACGGTCGCGGTCGGCGTGGTGTTGAAACAATTGCTGCCACGCTGGCCGACGCTGTTGATCACGCTGGTACTGGCCAGCTTGCTGGTTTGGCTGTGGCCGGCAATGTTCGGGCATGTGCACCGGGTCAGCGCTTTTATCGGGCGTCTGCCGCCGTTCAGTGGCTTGCCGCTGGATCTGGACCTGATCCTGCGCCTGCTGCCGAGCGCTGTCGCGGTGGGCATGCTCGGGCTGGTCACCAGCCTGTCGATTGCCCGCTCGATTGCCGCGCGCTCGCAACAACTGCTCGACGCCAATCAAGAGGTTCGGGCGCAGGGTTTATCCAATATCGTCGGGGCGTTCTTTTCCGGCTCGCTGTCGGCCGGGTCGTTTACCCGCTCGGGCCTCAGTTACGAGGCGGGCGCCTGCTCGCCGCTGGCCGGAGTGTTTTCGGCGATCTGGGTGGCGCTGTTTGCGATTTTCGGGGCAGGGCTGATCGCGCAGATTCCCATTCCAGCCATGGCCGGCAGCATTTTGTTGATCGCCTGGGGACTGGTGGATCATCGCGGCATTCGGTCATTGCTGCGGGTCAGCCGCGCCGAGTTCGTGGTCATGGCCCTGACCTGTCTCGCCACGTTGTTGCTGGAATTGCAGACGGCGATTTACGCCGGGGTGCTCGCATCGCTGTTCTTCTATCTCAAGCGCACTTCACAACCACGGGTGCAGCATTGGCGCGATGGTGAGGACGATGTGCTGCGGGTCGGCGGCTCGATTTTTTTCGGCGCCAGCCATTACCTGCAAGTGCGTTTGCAACGCCTGCACGGCACGCGGGTGGTGATTGAGGCGCAGCAGATCAACTTCATCGATTATTCAGGGGTGGAGATGCTGCATCAGGAGGCGCGGCGTTTATTGCGGCACAATCGCAGCCTGACGTTGCGCGGCGCTCGGCCGCAGGTGGTGGAGGAGTTACGCAAGCTCGAAGGGCCGCAGCAGTGTCCGATCCGGTTTGAGGATTGATCCAGGATCGGCGGTGCGGCCATTCGCGAGCAAGCCCGCTCCCACATTTGAAATGCATTCCAACGTGGGAGCGGGCTTGCTCGCGAAGCTTTTAAAGGCCGAGTTGACGACGCAACTCTTGGAGTACTGGCGCCGTGTCGGGCCGCACTGCGCGCCACAAAAAGAACGCCTCGCCAGCTTGCTCGGCCAGCATGCCCAAACCATCCATCGACACCGCCGCGCCGTGTTCACTGGCCCAGCGGCAGAACGCGGTCGGCTCCTTGCCGTACATCATGTCGTAGCACAGGGTCTTGCCCGACTCGATCAGGCTGGGCGCAATAGGCGGCACGTCACCGGTGAGGCTGGCGGAGGTGGCGTTGATGATCACGTCCACCGGCTCCTGCAACCAGTCGAAACCGCTGGCCGATACCGGCCCCAGATCACAGAACAATTCGGCCAGCCATTCGGCCTTCTCCACCGTGCGGTTGGCGATGATCACCGACGCCGGTTTTTCCGCCAGCAACGGCTCCAGCGCCCCACGCACAGCGCCACCGGCGCCTAGCAGCAGGATGCGTTTACCGGTCAGGCTGAATCCGGCGTTCACCGTCAGATCCCGCACCAGCCCGGCACCGTCGGTGTTGTCGCCCAACAGCGAGCCGTCAGCCAGTTTGCTCAAGGTGTTCACCGCGCCAGCACGCTGTGCACGAGCGGTCAGGCTGTTGGCCAGGCGATAGGCGTCTTCCTTGAACGGCACGGTGACGTTGGCGCCACGACCTTCCTGGAAGAACGCCGTGGCACAGCCTGAAAAGTCGTCGAGTGGCGCCAGCAGGGTGCTGTAATCGAGGCTTTGCCCGGTCTGCTCGGCGAACAGCTTGTGAATCATCGGCGATTTGCTGTGGCCGATCGGGTTACCGAAAACGACGTAACGATCCATCAGATGTCCTCAGGCTTGAGCCAGCCAGTCGCGATCTTGCAGGAAGTACTCGGTCAGGCGCGCTTCTTCGCTGCCGGGCTCGGCTTTCCAGTCGTAGCCCCAGCGCACTTGTGGCGGCAGCGACATGAGGATCGACTCGGTACGTCCGCCCGATTGCAGGCCGAACAGCGTGCCACGGTCGTAAACCAGGTTGAATTCAACGTAGCGGCCACGGCGGAATTCCTGGAACTCACGCTGTTTTGCAGTGAACTCATCGTTCTTGCGTCGCTGCACGATGGGCAGGTACGCATCGATGTAGGCATCACCGATAGCGCGCATGAAGGCGAAACTGGTCTCGAAGTCCCACTCGTTCAGGTCATCGAAGAACAGGCCGCCGATGCCGCGCGGTTCGTGGCGATGCTTGATGTGAAAGTAGGTGTCGCACCAAGCCTTGTAACGCGGATAGACGTCCGCCCCGAACGGCGCGCAGGCCTGCTCGGCGACGCGGTGCCAATGGATGCAGTCTTCTTCGTTGCCGTAATACGGGGTCAGGTCAAAGCCGCCGCCGAACCACCAGACCGGCTCCTCACCTTCCTTCTCGGCGATGAAAAAGCGCACGTTGGCGTGCGACGTCGGCACATGCGGGTTGTGCGGATGAATCACCAGCGATACGCCGAGGGCTTCAAAGCCGCGTCCCGCCAGTTCCGGCCGATGGGCGCTGGCCGACGGCGGCAGACCGCTGCCAAAGACATGGGAAAAGTTGACGCCGCCCTTTTCGATCAGCGTGCCGTTTTCGATCACGCGGGTGCGACCGCCACCGCCAGCAGGTCGGGCCCAGGCGTCTTCGACGAAGCGCGTGCCGCCGTCCTCGATTTCCAGCGCGGCGCAGATACGGTCTTGCAGGTCGAGCAGATAGGCCTTTACGGCGTCGGTGCGGGTCGTCATGGCTTCACCTTGAATCGGGCATCACTACGCGGCGCCCCGCAGGCGGGGGGCGACGCAAATGGGCGCGTAGCATACCACCGCAAACCGGCGCACCGCAGTTGACGAAGATCAAGCATGGGAGTTGGATAGGGACCTCACAAAAGCCCCAAGGAGAGCAGGCAGATGGCAAAGCGTATCCAGTTCCGCGCCCACGGCGGTCCCGAAGTCCTCGACTATATTGACTACCAGCCTGCGGAGCCTGGCCCGCAGCAGGTTCGCGTAAGCAACAAGGCCATCGGCCTGAACTTCATCGACACCTACTTCCGCAGCGGTCTTTACGCACCGCCGGCCTTGCCGTCCGGTCTGGGTGCCGAAGGTGCGGGCATCGTCGATGCGGTGGGCAGCGAGGTCACCCGGTTCAAGGTCGGTGACCGCGTGGCGTATGGCAGCGGCCCGTTGGGTGCCTACAGCGAACTGCACGTTCTGCCCGAAGCCAATCTGGTGCACCTGCCAGACGCCATCAGTTTCGAAACCGCTGCCGGGGTCATGCTCAAGGGCCTGACCGTGCAGTACCTCCTGCGCCAGACTTATGAGCTCAAGGGTGGAGAAACCATTCTGTTCCACGCCGCTGCTGGCGGTGTCGGTTCGTTGGCATGCCAATGGGCGAAGGCGTTGGACGTCAAGCTGATCGGCACCGTCAGCTCCAAAGAAAAAGCTGAGCTGGCCAAAGCCAACGGCGCTTGGGCGACCATCGACTACAGCCACGAAAACGTCGCGCAGCGCGTGCTGGAGCTGACCGACGGCAAGAAAGTCCCGGTGGTGTATGACGGCGTCGGCAAGGACACCTGGCTGACCTCGCTCGACAGCGTGTCGCCGCGAGGGCTGGTGGTCAGCTTCGGCAACGCGTCCGGTGCTGTCGACGGTGTCAATCTGGGGATTCTTGCAGCGAAAGGTTCGTTGTACGTGACCCGGCCGACCCTGGCGACCTACGCCAACAATGCCGAGAACCTGCAACGCATGGCCGATGAGCTGTTCGAGATGATCATCAGCGGCAAGCTCAACGTGGCTATCAGTCAACGCTATCCACTGGCTGATGCAGCGAAGGCGCAGACCGAGTTGTCGGCACGGCGCACCACCGGCTCCACGATCCTGCTGCCCTGACAGCACGCGCTCCCGATGAATCGTCATCGCTTCCTCGTGGCGTCGTCCAACTCAACAAAAAATGGCGTCTTGCCGGCGGCGTTTGTTTGGAAGCCGCTGCGGGCAAGAGCCAGCACCTGCAAGCCCTGTACGCCGGGCAGCCTGAGCAATGCACTCACCTGCACTTCATTGTGCAGCGCCTGTTCGATAGCCGCTTGTGCGCCGTCGTATAGTTTGTCCTCAGCGATGACCACGCACAGGCTCGCACCGCTAGCTCGCCGATGGATCTGTACCTGGACATCGGTGGGGCCCAGTTTGGCCAGCGCTTGCCCGAGTAGGTCCAATACCTGTCGTTGAGTGATGATCGCGCCGCCTAGCTTGATCGTTGTCTCCACCCGTCCCTGGAGTTCCTGCACGGGAAAGCTGCTGCCGCAGGTGCAACTCGATACGTTGCGCAGGATTCGCCCGCGATCACCCATTCGATAACGCAACAGCGGCACATGATCGGGCAGCAGCGGCGTCAGCAGAAACTCACCGCTGTTACCATCAGCCACCGCTTGTAAAGTCAGGGGATCAACCACTTCGATCAGCATCGCGTCGGCGTGCAAATGATAAAAGCCGTGCTCAAGATGAGCGCACTGAAAGCCGATGGGGCCGGTTTCCGTCGAGCTGTAGCCCAGCGACCGGATTTTCAGCGCCGGCCAGTCCCGGGCCAGTTGCTCGCGCAGCGGTTGACTGCAGGGTTCCCCGATATAGTAGAGCCATCTCAGACTGGCCAACTGTGCCGCATCAATATCGTTGTGGTTGAACAGCGCCGCTGCCAGGGAAGGGGTACAAATCAGCGCGTCGGCCGCTTGTGACTCGATCAGCTCGGCAATCCGCTGGACGCCCATCAGTGATCCGGCTGGCAACAGGCGCGCACCGATATGCTGGACAAGGGCCGCCGCATATTGAAAGGCACCCTGCATTTCGCCGGCGGTCAGACCGTTGATGACCACGCCTGGACGTTCATCTTCCCCCCCAAACATCCGCGCTCCAAGCGGCACGATACCGGCGTTGAACGCCCAGGAATGCGTGATGTGTTTACGGTTGCCGGTGCTGCCTCCTGACGTCAGGGTCAGCCCGCCGCCCGGCGTACGGTGAGAAGCCTCGCCAAGTACGGAGAACAGCACACCGCCAGATTCATCCTCCACCGCTTGAATCGGCAGAAGATGAAGGTCCTCCAGGGTCTGCACTTGCAGGATCTGCGGACACAACGCACAGAACCACGGCAGAGAGCGCGCGTAAGCCAGTTTGCGTGCAAAGGCTTGGTCAGTAACTATCCGATCATCGCTCATCGTCACGCCCTCCCTGACGAATGCCTAACTCATCGAACCCGCTCCTGACCGCATTGGCCAGACATTCCAACTGCCCCTCACTGTGATTCGCGCTGATGGCCAGACGTAAAATAGCCTCGCCCTTGGCCACCACCGGAAATAACGCGGTTGTGACAGCGATGCCCTGCCGACGCAGGTGCAATGCCAGACTGATTGCATCGCGCTCGGCCCCCACACGGACGAAACGAATGGGTGATGCGATTTCATGGTTGCCCAGCACCGAACCGAGCAGAGTGTCGATCCGGGCAACATTTCTCCACAGGGCAGCCTGTAACTGACCGAGTTCCGGCGAAAGGTGAATTTTCCCGGAGGCAACCGCCGCGCCGACACCGCCCATCGACAGTGGCCCACCGAAGGTATAGGTCGACGCATGGCGCCGAATCATCTCGGCATCGCCGGCCGTGAGCAGGGTAATCGCCCCACCGGTCGCACCAAATGCCTTGGACAGCGATGACAGAAGGATCAAACGATCGCGCAGTCGCTTATCGGCAGCGACCAATGCATAACCACCACCTGCCACCCCATGGATCGAGGTGCCATGGGCATCATCGGCATAAAGGTAGCCTTCAAAACGCTCGGCCAACTGCAACAGTCGTTTGATCGGATACAGGCCGCGCATCGAGCCAATACTGTCGGTCAGGATGATCGGTGTATTGCCAGCCGCCACCGCCGTTGAACATGCCTGCTCGACCTGCTCCACATCGCTGCAATCACAACGCCGTACAGGGCCGAACTGCCACAGAATCCCTTGTAGCACTTGCATCGAGGCATGGGCCGCCCGGTCGACTATCCAGCAGGGACCACGACGCAACGGATAAGACGGCAACTCGCCGGACCCGAGCAATGGCAGGCAGCCCAAATGCGCGCTGCCCACCGAGTTGAAGGTGACCGTATGGCCCTGAAATATCTGGTCCAACTGCTTATCCAATTGACGCATCGGCGGCAGCAGCGCCCGGGTTCTTGCGGCCGCAAACTGCACACCGAAAGATTCGACGGCGTCCACCGCGCCTTGAATAAGGCGGGGGTCGCACTCAAGCCCCAGGTAGGAGCATGAAAGGAACTCGGTGAGTCGTTCGCCGCTGCTCAATTCGATGTCCTTGCCCTCGCGCCTCATCAGTTTCAGGCCGTTGAGCCCTGCCTGGAACAACTGCTGCTGGTCGTCACGCGCCTGGCGGACACGGTTTTTGACCCAATTGACGGTCGGTTGTTGAGTATTCATCGGGATACCTGCGAAAGGGTCCGGCGATAGACCTGTACACGCCAGAGCTGGGTTTTTTCTTGTGCGATCGCTTTCTGGAACTCGGCAGTGACATCGCTGAAACCTGAACAATCGGGTTGAACCACATGCAAATGGCCACGCATGACCGTCAAAGCCTCATCGGCCAGAGACGGGCGCAATCGCTGCAAAACACGGGTGCCAGCGGCTTCGGGCAAGAACGAGGGCACGTCGGAGAGCGAGACGAAATCAACATCCGCGTGCATGGCAACACAGTCGAGCATGTCGGCCTGTACTACGTGCAACTCGCACTGCTGAAGTGCCTCACGGGCACGCTTGAAAATCTTCGGATCGCACTCAAGCGGAAAACCTTGCCGATAGCGCAGTTCACCGAAAAACAGCATTTGCAGGAAAAAGCTCTCGCGCACGACCTGAGTGGTGAACATCGCGTGGAAAATCTTCAGATACGCCGCACGGGAACTGATGCCCAGGTTGTTGGGTGGAAACGAGCCTTTGTAGAGAAGGGAATTGAGCACGGCTGCATTGCCCAGCAGGGCGATCACAGCCTTCCAGCGCTTGAGTGGAAAGCGGGTTAGGTAATATTGCGTTTGCTCGCCAAGATCGTTGTGTTCAAAGATGCCTCGACCCGCTTTGCCGGTAAAAAGTCGATTGACCATCGCCAACCGCTGCAGGGCCTGCTCGAAGGCGCCCATGTAGATCGGCGCTTGCCATTGACGGGACTGGAACAACTCTGACAGCCAGCGGCGATCGGTCCGGGGCAAATCCAGATGCTGAAACAGGGACTGGCGTTGTTTGGCCAAAACGTCTGTCCGGTAACCCATGAATGCCATGAACGACTCATGATCGGTCTGTTGCAGCAGGGCAAACCGCAACCGCGTGAACGCCAGTTGGGGCGCACTGATATCGGTACAGGTCATCCGCACCGGCCTGCGGGCCAGCAGCGGTAGAAGACGTCCGCCACTCCCGGCGACACCCACCACATGCCTGGCACGTTGGGGCAGGATCGCGTATTCAAGCGCGGTGTCTTCATCCCCCAGTGCATAGTTCAGACGATCGAAATAGTCAGCCATGCGGGTTTCCCTCCGCCAGCCCTGAAAATCGAAGTGCGGACTTCATGATTTATCCAACGCGTGAAGGAAGTCATAACGCGGCGCGCGGCCGTTTTGCCAGGCTTCATACTGGTCATAGACGGCTTCAAGCATGTTGCCGGTCAAGCGCAAACTGGTCTCCATGACAGTCGCAATGGCATCCCAGTCGGACTGAGATTTACACGTGCGCTGCAGGATGAGTTTTATTTCATGGAAGTGTTCGACATCAATATCGGAGTGCGCCATGAAGAACGTCAACTGAGCCGGCTTTAGCGAGAGTGTCTCGCGCAGGCTATTAATCAGCGGATTTATGAAATGATAGGCATTTTCTGCCCAATAACTGTATCCCAGCCGTTGTAGCGAATTGCCGGTAAAGGAAATCCAGTATAAATAAGCAATCAGCACTTCAGTTTCCGGAGCTGCCGGCGGAATCTTAAAATCTTCACTCTTTAGACCAAGGCTCATGACATCATGCAACGCCATTTTTTCATGGCCGACTTCTTGCGCCGCATGTTCAAAACAGAACTTTGCATAAACCGGATTATCGGCATGTCGCACCCCCACCAGACCTTGGTTTCGTGCGTTATGTGCGGTGTAGTGAAAAGTTTCGATCATGTAGATTGCATATAACGCTTTGGAAACACTGCCCTCGCGTATAGCTTTTACCAGCCGTGAATTATTCAGGATTGCCGCCCACGAACTTTCGATTCGTTCATCAAGCAGGCTCAACTGTTGTTCAAAATTGACGGGCGTGCTCATCGTGGCTCTCCAGGTGCAGGGTGGTTGTATGGGCAGGTTGTTGCACGGCGGCGAAAACTTGCTTCCATTGCGCTGACAGCAGCCAGTAATCGCCGCGGGCGCGTTGTTCGATATGAAGGGCCTCAGAGGTAATCGGTGTCAGACCGAACCGTTGGAACAATCGCCGTTGTGGCGATCGGCAAAGTGCGACGACACCCTCATGACCGCGCGTGATGGCCCACTCTGTGGCGGCCGCCAGCAGACAGTTGATCGGAACCGGCAGATGGTTTTGCGAGAGAGTGATCAACCGGCTGAACTCGACATAGCGCGATAGCACCATGGTGGGAGCAACATGTTGCTGCGTCAGTGACGCCCATTCGAACGGCGATGGAGTCACTCTTAATACCGCCACCAGTTGCTCATGTTGATACAGTAAAAAATGAGTACTGCGCGACACTATCGCCAGCTTCTTTTCAAGCAAAACAGCCCTTGATGTCAGCATGTAATGCTGTAATCGAAGCCGAAATTGACGACCAATAAATCGTTCGAACTCTCGCGTGCCTGATCCCGCTTCAAGAATAACGACACGACAATTTTCATGGCGATTATTCAATTCCGCCTGAAGTGACTGAAGATAATCCGTTAATTGTAAATCCGTAGTATCCATTCCTTCTCCGCAGACGTTAACTTATCGAAGTTTTCTGAGCGCATTGAAATAATGGATGCTTTTGGAAATATCGCCACCGCGCGATTTCTGATAATGACGTGGGAAAAGTTACCTATTTTTAATACTTGGCGACAAGTCTGACGTAAGCGGGAAAAATATAAACAACAAACTGTTGTAATTTGTTAGTGACTCGAAAGATAAGTCGTAGGCATATGCAGCCCTCCTCGCCCTATAAAGGCGAGGAGGACTCATGCTATCGATTGAGGGGGGCGTCAGTCGGGACGAATGACGTTGCCGGTGGCCAGATCACGGATGACGCTGGGGTTCTTGCGTCCACCCAGTTCCCCGCCCAGCACCAGATCGATCTGCCCACGGAAATACTGTTCGACCCGCAACCTCGTGCGCGCCGCCGGACGCCCTTGTGGGTTGGCCGAGGTCGAAATCAGCGGCCCGACCATCGAGCACAAGTCGCGCACCTGCGGATGATCGCTGACCCGCAACGCCACGGTGTCGTGTACACCCGTAACCCACTCAGGCAGCAGGTTCTGGTGCGGCACCAGCCAGGTGTTCGGCCCTGGCCAGGTGCTGGCCATGCGGTCGATCCACTCCTGCGGGAAGTCTTCGAACAGAAAGTCGAACTGGCGGATGTTGTCGGCGACCAGAATCAGGCCCTTGTCGACCGAACGATTCTTGATCGCCAGCAACCGATCCACCGCCTCTTCGTTCCACGGGTCGCAACCCAGTCCCCAGACGGCTTCGGTTGGATAGGCAATCACCGCCCCGGCACGAATCTCTCGTGCGGCTTGTTGCACACGCCAACTGTTGACCATGAAAAACTCTCCGCAAACAGGTTTCGCGCAGTTTACCGATCTTCCCTGTAAAACCTAGCGTGTCCTCGCCAACCAGCGACCGTTTTCACACACTGCACGGCCGTCCATTTCCAGTTCGGTCAGTGCCGCCAGCACTTTGGGCAAAGCCCAGCCGCTGCTGGCGACCAAGGCTTCACTGGTGTGTGGCGCCGCGTGGAGCAGGCGCAGCAGTGGGTGATCGGTTTTCGGGGTGTCGGTGGATATCGGTAGACGCTGCCAGCCACGCAGCGCTTCAAGAATATGTTCGATGGTTTCCACCAGCACCGCGCCATCGCGGATCAACTGGTGACAACCCCGCGCACCGGGGTGATGAATGGAGCCAGGAATGGCGTAAACCTCGCGCCCCTGCTCCGCCGCCAGCCGCGCGGTGATCAACGAACCACTGGCGACACTTGCCTCCACCACCAATACACCAAGGGACAAGCCACTTATGATCCGGTTACGTCGCGGGAAGTTGCTCGCGCTCGGTCCGGCGTCCAGCGGGAACTCCGAAAGCACCGCGCTGCCCGAGGCAATCATTGCGTCAGCCAGTCGCCGATTGCGCTGTGGATAAAAATTTTCCAGACCCGTGCCAAGCACGCCGACCGTCTGCCCTCCCACGTCCAGTGCCGCTTGATGCGCGGCGGCATCAATACCCAACGCCAAGCCACTGTTGATGACAAAACCGGCCCCGGCGAGGCTGCGGGAAAACGCCGCCGCTGTGTCCATTCCCGGACGCGAAGCGCGTCGACTGCCCACCATCGCCAGTTGCGGTTTCTCCAGAATAAGCGGATCGCCAGCCACGAACAGCAGCGGTGGCGGATCGGGAATCTGTGCCAACAAGGCCGGGTAATCCGGTTGATCCCACATCAGCAAATGCTGACCTGGGCGCTCTAGCCAGCGCATTGCATGACTGGCGCCCTCGCGCACTTCAGGACAGCGCCGCGCTTCAGCGCATGCCGCTGGCAAACCCAGCGAGCGCCAGGCGCTGGCCGGGGCGCTGATGGCTTTGGAAGCCGAGCCGAAGGCTTCGAGCAATTTGGCAAACCGCTTCGGGCCGATTTCCGGCAAGCGGTGCAGGCGCAGGCGCGCTTCCAGTTCCGCCGGGGAAACGGGCGTACAGACAGACATCATCATGGATCATCCTTGATCGTTATAAGCCCCGAACCATTCGGAACAAGCTGTGGATAACTCTGTTGGTAACTTGTTGGGCACGCTTACGGATTGCGCACCTTGTCGAGCACCGCCAGCGAGCGCGATGCGTTGAGCACGAGGCCGTAGCTGAGCTTTTCGTAGGTGCGGAACACCATCAGCAATCCGGCGCGTTCGTCGGGAATTTTCAAGGGTTGGCCGGTGATGCGGTCACGCACGGTTTCCCCGGTTTTCATCACCACCAGCACATTGCCTTCGGCCAAACCATCGCGTTTGCCCTTGTTCAGGGTGACCACGTCCATCACACCGATCTGGGTGACGCCGCGGGGCACGTCGATGATCACCCCGTTGATGTTGCTGGCCGGGGCGCTGGGCATGAAGGTCGAATTGATCGAACGCTCTTCGCCGCTGAACAAACGGTCGCCGAGGCGCACTTCCTGAGTGGTGCGTTGCAGGGCGAGGGTGGCGACGTCGCCTTCGGTGGCAACGATTTCACCACCACCGATGTCGTCGGCGTTGATCCCCAGAAACTCCTTGGTCTGCGGATCGGTGTAGACCTTGCCCTGGCGGAAAATCCCGTAAACCGGCTGGTTCGGGTCGAAATGGCCGCGAGCGAAGATGCGGTCTCCGGTGCCGCTGAGCACCCGTTCGGCATCACCGGCAACGATGTACGGCGCCTTGTCGAAGTCCTCGACCTTGTCGACGATGCGGTTGCTCAGCAGAAAACTGTTGATCGATTTCAGTGGGATGCTCGGAATCGCCTCGGCCACCGGGCTGGTGCGAATTCGTGGCGACAGCTTGATCGTGCCCCGTGACTCGCCACGGTTGAGGGTCAGTTGCGGCTGGCCGTTGACGTAATTGAGCGTCAGCGTGTCGCCGGGGTAGATCAGGTTGGGGTTTTCAATTTGCGGATTGGCCCGCCACAACAGTGGCCATTGCCAGGGCTCACGCAGGTATTTGCCGGAGATATCCCAGAGGGTATCCCCCGAAACCACCGTGTATTGCTGTGGAAAACCATCCCTGAGTTGCACTTGCCCTTGCGCCACGCCGGCCGAAGCCAGAAGCAGCAGGGCGAGTAGTGTTTTCCTCATGCAGCGAATCCCTTTATCATGTGCGTTCGCGTGAACCGTCAGAGCCCCCGTGGCTCGCTACTGCAAACTGCATTAGCTACGCTTCACAACGGTAGCCTGCATCTTCGGACCTGCCAGGCCATCGACCCGACTTTACTCAATACGTGCAGCAATCAGCCTATGGCCATTTTAAACATCCTCGAATTTCCGGACCCGCGTCTGCGTACTATCGCCAAGCCTGTGGCCGTAGTGGACGACGAAGTGCGTCAGTTGGTCGATGACATGTTTGAAACAATGTATGAAGCGCCGGGCATCGGCCTCGCCGCGACCCAGGTCAACGTGCACCAACGTATCGTTGTGATGGACCTTTCCGAAGACCGCACCGAACCACGGGTATTCATCAACCCCGAGTTCGAATCGCTGACCGAAGAAATGGATCAGTATCAGGAAGGCTGCCTCTCGGTGCCGGGTTTCTACGAAAACGTCGACCGCCCGCAGAAGGTCAGGATCAAGGCGCTGGACCGCGACGGCAAGCCCTATGAGCTGATCGCCGAAGGCCTGCTCGCCGTGTGCATCCAGCACGAATGCGACCACCTCAACGGCAAATTGTTCGTCGATTACCTGTCCACGCTCAAACGCGACCGGATCAAGAAGAAACTGGAAAAGCTGCATCGCCAGAACGCTTGATGCCCCTCTTCAAAGGCTTGCTGCGGCAAGCCTTTTTCTTTTTATGAGACGCCTTCCATGACTGAGCCACTGCGCATCGTTTTTGCCGGTACACCTGAATTCGCCGCTGAACACCTCAAGGCCTTGCTGAGCAGCCCTTACGAGATCGTTGCGGTCTACACCCAACCGGATCGTCCGGCCGGTCGCGGGCAAAAACTGATGCCGAGCCCGGTTAAACAGCTAGCGCTGGAAAATAATATCCAGGTGTTGCAGCCGCCGACTTTGCGCAACGCTGACGCTCAGGCTGAACTCGCCGCGCTGAAGCCGGACTTGATGGTGGTGGTCGCCTACGGCCTGATCCTGCCGCAAGTGGTGCTGGATATTCCGCGCCTGGGCTGCATCAACAGCCACGCCTCCTTATTGCCACGCTGGCGCGGTGCAGCGCCGATTCAGCGAGCCGTGGAAGCGGGCGATGCCGAAAGTGGCGTGACCGTGATGCGCATGGAGGCGGGCCTCGACACCGGGCCGATGCTGCTCAAGGTCGTCACACCGATCAGCGCCGAAGACACCGGCGGCAGTCTCCACGACCGTCTCGCCGAGCTGGGCCCACCGGCCGTGGTGCAGGCGATTGCCGGTCTCGCTGCCGGAACGCTGGAAGGCGAAGTGCAGAACGATGACCTCGCCACCTACGCGCACAAACTCAACAAGGACGAAGCGCGCATCGACTGGAGCCGCCCGGCCGTTGAGCTGGAGCGTCTGGTCCGCGCCTTCAATCCATGGCCGATCACCCACAGCACCCTCAACGGTGAAGCGTTGAAAGTGCTGGCGGCGACGCTCGCCGAAGGCAACGGCGCACCGGGCACCATCCTCAGCGCCAGCAAGGACGGCTTGATCGTCGCGTGCGGCGCACAGGCACTGTGCCTGACCCGTCTGCAATTGCCCGGCGGCAAGGCGCTGAACTTCAGCGACCTGTTCAACAGCCGTCGCGAGAAATTCGCCGTCGGCACCGTGCTGGGCGCTGCGGTGGCCGCGCAATGAACCCGCGTCTGGCCGCCGCCAAGGCACTCGCCGCGGTACTGAGTGGCAAAGCCTCGCTGAACAGTTCCCTGCCGACACAACTGGACAAGGTCGAGGATCGCGATCGCGGCTTCACTCAGGATCTGGCGTTCGGCACAGCGCGCTGGCAGCCACGCTTGTCGGCGCTGGCGGAAAAACTGCTGCAGAAACCCTTCAAGGCCGCCGACGCCGATGTCGAGGCGCTGCTGCTGGTCGGGCTCTACCAACTGCTCTACACCCGTGTGCCGGCCCACGCCGCCATCGGTGAAACGGTAGGGTGCGCCGACAAGCTGAAAAAGCCTTGGGCCAAGGGTTTGCTCAACGCCGTGCTGCGTAACGCGCAACGCGAGAGCGAAACGATTTTCGCCGAACTGGAGCGTGATCCGGTGGTGCGTACCGCCCACCCCCGCTGGCTGCAAAAATCCCTGAAAGCTTTCTGGCCCGAGCAGTGGGAAGCGATCTGCGAAGCCAACAACGCGCATCCGCCGATGATTCTGCGGGTCAATCGCCGTCATCACAGTCGCGACGCCTACCTGGGGTTGCTGACTGACGCCGGTATCGCGGCGACACCGTGCGTTTACAGCCGCGACGGCATCGTCCTCGAAGCCGCCGCCGACGTGCGCAGCCTGCCGGGTTTTGCCGATGGCTGGATCAGCGTGCAGGACGAAGCGGCGCAACTGGCCGCCGACTTGCTTGACCTCGCTCCGGGCCAGCGGGTGCTCGATGCCTGCTGCGCCCCGGGAGGCAAGACCTGCCACATCCTTGAGGCCGAACCTGCGCTGGCTGGCGTGGTGGCGGTGGATCTGGAAGCCAAGCGTCTGGTGCGAGTCAGAGAGAACCTTGAACGGTTGGGGCTGAGCGCCGAACTGATCGCCGCCGACGGTCGCGAAACGGCAGTATGGTGGGACGGCAAACCGTTCCAGCGCATCCTGCTCGACGCACCGTGCTCGGCCACAGGCGTCATCCGCCGCCATCCGGACATCAAACTGACCCGCCAGGCCGACGACATCGCGGCTCTGGCGCAACTGCAAGGCGAGTTGCTCGACGCAATGTGGAAAACCCTCGAAGTCGGCGGCATTGTGCTCTACGCCACTTGCTCGACTTTGCCGACCGAGAACACCGAAGTGATTGCCGCGTTCCTCGAACGCACGGCGGGCGCACGGGAACTCGATCTGGCAACGACGGCCGGGATCAAGCAGCCCCATGGTCGCCAATTGCTGGCCCAGCAGGGTGGCCATGACGGTTTCTACTACGCCAAGCTGATCAAGATCGCTGCCTCTCGCGGCTAAACGGATTCAACGGAGTGACTGGATGAAAATCATCATCCTCGGTGCAGGACAGGTCGGCGGTTCGCTGGCCGAACATTTGGCCAGCGAGGCCAACGACATCACGGTGGTCGACACGGACGGCGAGCGCCTGCGCGACCTCGGCGACCGCCTCGACATCCGCACCATTCAGGGCCGTGGCTCGCTGCCGTCGGTGCTGCGTCAGGCCGGCGCGGACGACGCCGACATGCTGGTTGCGGTGACCAACAGCGACGAAACCAACATGGTTGCCTGCCAGGTCGCCCACACGCTGTTCCACACCCCGACCAAAATCGCCCGGGTGCGCGAAGCGTCTTACCTGGCCCGCGAGGAACAACTGTTCCAGAACGAAGCGATTCCGGTCGACGTGCTGATCAGCCCCGAGCAAGTGGTCACCAATTACATCAAGCGCCTGATCCAGCATCCCGGCGCCTTGCAGGTGATCGACTTCGCCGAGGGCAAGGCGCAACTGGTGGCCGTGCGTGCGTATTACGGCGGGCCGCTGGTGGGTCAGCAACTGCGCCAGTTGCGTGAACACATGCCGAATGTCGAGACCCGTGTGGCAGCGATTTTCCGCCGCGACCGGCCGATCCTGCCTCAGGGCGACACGGTGATCGAAGCCGATGACGAAGTCTTCTTCATCGCTGCGCGTGAGGATATTCGCGCGGTGATGAGTGAAATGCGCCGTCTCGACGAAACCTACAAACGCATCGTCATCGCCGGTGGCGGGCAGATCGGCGAACGCTTGGCCGAGGCCATCGAAAGCCGTTATCAGGTGAAGATCATCGAGATGAGCCCGGCACGTTGCCGCTATCTCTCCGACACCCTCGACAGCACCGTGGTGCTGCAGGGCAGCGCGTCGGACCGCGACTTGCTGCTGGAAGAGAACATCGCCGACGCCGATATCTTCCTCGCCCTGACCAACGATGACGAAGCCAACATCATGTCGTCGCTGCTGGCCAAACGGCTGGGGGCTAAGAAAGTGATGACGATCATCAACAACCCGGCTTATGTCGATCTGATCCAGGGCGGCGACATCGACATCGCCATCAGCCCGCAACTGGCGACCATCGGTACCTTGCTGGCCCACGTGCGCCGTGGCGATATCGTCAGCGTTCACTCATTGCGTCGCGGTGCGGCGGAGGCCATCGAGGCGATTGCCCACGGTGACGCCAAATCAAGCAAGGTGATCGGCAAGCCCATCGATAAAATCGGCCTGCCACCGGGTACCACCATCGGCGCCGTCATCCGCAATGAACAAGTGATCATCGCCCACGACGACACCGTGATCGAAGCGGGTGACCATGTAATTCTGTTCCTTGTGGATAAAAAGCATATCCGGGATGTGGAGAAGTTGTTCCACGTCGGATTGAGCTTCTTCTGAGTGTGGCGGTAACAGCACAGGCCTCTTCGCGGGCAAGCTCGCTCCCACAGGGGAATGCATTCCAGTGGTGGGGCTTGCTGGCGAAGGCGGCCTCACTAACCCCCAGCAACACCTGACACTCCACAGAAAGGAATCCACAAATGCTCCAATCCCTGGAAAAAATGCTCGCCAAGGGTGTGGATAACGCCCTGCTGCGCTTTGGCCTGGGTAAGGGATACTTGGACCTGGGAGAGAACGCCAAGGCTGCCGAGCACTTTGAGCGCTGTGTCGGTTTCGATCCGAAATATTCGGCGGCGTGGAAACTGTTGGGCAAGGCGCAACTGGCGCTCGGCGATAGCGCCGCCGCACGCCACGCCTGGGAGCAAGGTCTGGAAGCGGCCCGCGCCCATGGCGACAAGCAGGCCGAGAAGGAAATGACGGTGTTTCTGAAGAAGCTCGATCGTCAGGCGCAATGATCTACAGATAGCGCAAGCCGATCCCGTCGGCATCCACCGTCACCACTTCCATCCGCACTCGTGGCGCGCCTGTGGGTAAATCCTGCACCTGCCCGTAAACCACCGCGCCCTTGGGCAATGACGCCAAACGCGAATGCTGGACATACACCCCGGTAGGCGACAGGTTGCGCGTTTGCCCAAGGCATTCGCCAAAGCTGTCGTGACTGATCTTGATACGCAATGATTTGCGGTGTTCGGACATCTGCTGCGCCCTTGAATGAACGGTTGTGGATAACCCTGGAGGTGAAGTTATCCACAGATCATGCCAATCATGATCTCCAACGCCTCAGTACCAGCGCTCCTCGCCCGGTGGACGTTTCTTGAAACGCTTCATGCTCCACATGTACTGGCTCGGATACGCCGCCACATAACGCTCGACCACTTGGCTCATGGCCGCGCAGGACGTCTCGGTATCGGTGCTGTACATGGCGTCGGGCGCGGCTTCGAGGATCACTTTGTAGCCGGAACCATCGGGCAGACGCAGTGCATGCAGGAACACGCCAACCGCTTTGCCGCCAGCAAGCATGTTCGGTACGAATTTGCTGGTCAGCGCCTGAGTGGCGAAGAACGGCACGAAGATCCCGGCGGATTCGGCCGGTTCCGGGTCGGCCGGAATGCCCACCGCACCACCTTTGCGCACTTCCTTGATGACGCTGAGGATGCCTTCTTTGGTGGAAGCGGCGACTTTGTTGCCCAACTGCACGCGCTGTTTGCGCAGCAATTGATCCACAGCCTTGAGCTTGGGCGGACGGTAGAAAATGATCGGTTTGCACTGGCTGCAATAGAAGTGGTTGAGCACTTCCCAGTTTCCCAGGTGGCTGGTGATACCGACCACGCCTTTACCCGAGGCCAGTGCATCCTTGAGGATGTCGAGGCCTTCGACTTCGCGCACCAGATCAATGGAACGCTGGGCTGGCCAGATCCAGGCGCAGGCGCTTTCGGTCAGGGACTTGCCAATGTCTTTCAGGCTCTGGCCGACCAGACGTTCACGCTCAGCCGGGTCCATCTGAGGAAAACACTTGGCGAGGTTGATCCGCACCACGTCGCGTGAACGGTTGGGGGTTTTCCACATGATCCAGCCGATCGCCGAACCCACGGCCTGCACCGCCCGCCATGGCAGCAGGGCAAACAGCCGCAGAGCGCCTACCAGCAAGGCGCCTTTAAACTTTTCCACAGGTCACTCCTGATCTTGTGCTGTGCGCGAGGCGGCCATTCTAACCGCCGTTGACGAGTTGCGCGTAGCGGTCGCAGTCCTGCGTGTGATCCATGACCATGCCCGAGGCCTGCATCAGCGCGTAGCAAATGGTCGGGCCGACGAACGTGAACCCGGCCTTTTTCAGGGCTTTGCTCATCTCCAGCGCTTCGGGGGTGATGGCCGGGACTTCGCTGCGATCCTTGAAGTGATTGACGATTGATTGGTCGCCAACGAACGACCAGAGAAACTCCACCGGGTTCTCCAGCGCCAGCCACGCCTGGGCATTGCGCCGGGCAGCATTGAGTTTGAGGCGGTTGCGGATGATCCCCGGATCGCGCATCAATTCGTCGATTTCGGCGTCAGTCATCTGCGCGACGCGCTGGACGTCGAAGCCGAACAACACCTGGCGATAACGCTCGCGTTTGCGCAGTACGGTGATCCAGGAAAGCCCGGCCTGGAACCCTTCGAGCAAAAGCAACTCGAACAAACCCTGCGCATCGCGTAGCGGCGTGCCCCACTCCTGATCGTGATAAGCCATGTACAGCGGATCTTCGGTACACCAAAAGCAGCGTGGCATAAGGCTCCAGGGGGCGTGCGCAGCAACGAATCGGGTATACTCCCGCTCTTTAAATCGCAGCCCAAGAAACAGGTGAATTTCGTGAGCCAGCCTACGCCAGCCGTGCGTACCTTCCAAGACTTGATCCTCGCGCTCCAGCAATACTGGGCCGAGCAAGGTTGTGTGGTACTTCAGCCCTACGATATGGAAGTAGGCGCCGGCACTTTCCACACCGCGACCTTCCTGCGCGCCATCGGCCCGGAAACCTGGAACGCCGCCTACGTGCAGCCAAGTCGCCGTCCAACTGACGGCCGCTACGGCGAAAACCCGAACCGTCTGCAGCACTACTATCAGTTTCAGGTAGTCCTGAAACCGAACCCGGACAACTTCCAGGAGCTGTACCTGGGCTCCCTCAAGCATGTCGGCCTGGACCCACTGGTCCACGACATTCGCTTCGTCGAAGACAACTGGGAATCGCCGACCCTCGGCGCCTGGGGTCTGGGCTGGGAAGTCTGGCTCAACGGGATGGAAGTCACTCAGTTCACCTACTTCCAGCAAGCGGGCGGCATCGAGTGCTACCCGGTGACCGGCGAGATCACCTACGGTCTGGAACGTCTGGCCATGTACCTGCAAGGCGTGGACTCGGTCTACGACCTGGTCTGGGCTGACGGCCCGATGGGCAAAGTGACCTACGGCGACGTGTTCCACCAGAACGAAGTGGAGCAATCCACTTACAACTTCGAACACGCCAACGTCGACAAACTGTTCGAATTGTTCGACTTCTATGAAGGCGAAGCCAAGCGCCTGATCGAACTCGACCAGCCGCTGCCGTTGCCGAGCTACGAAATGGTGTTGAAGGCCTCGCACACCTTCAACCTGCTGGACGCGCGCCGGGCGATCTCGGTGACCGCGCGTCAGCAATACATTCTGCGCGTGCGCACCCTGGCGCGTTCCGTTGCGCAAGCCTACCTGCTGGCTCGCGCCAAGCTAGGCTTCCCGATGGCGACCCCGGACCTGCGTGACGAAGTACTGGCCAAGCTGGAGGCTGCACAATGAGTGCGCAAGATTTTCTGGTTGAACTGGGCACCGAAGAACTGCCACCCAAAGCCCTGAACACTTTGGCCGACGCGTTCCTCGCCGGTATCGACAAGGGCCTGCAAGCCGCCGGCCTGAGCTACGAGACGAAAACCGTCTACGCCGCGCCGCGTCGTCTGGCTGTATTGATCACCGCGCTGGCCACCCAGCAGCCGGATCGCAGTATCAACCTGGACGGCCCGCCACGTCAGGCGGCGTTCGACGCTGAAGGCAATCCAACGCAAGCAGCCTTGGGCTTTGCCAAGAAGTGCGGCGTCGATCTGAGCGAAATCGACCAGAGCGGCCCAAAACTGCGCTACAGCCAGAACATCGCCGGCAAGCCGACCGCGAGCCTGCTGCCGACCATCGTCGAAGATTCGCTGAACGACCTGCCAATCCCGAAACGCATGCGTTGGGGTGCGCGCAAGGAAGAGTTCGTGCGTCCGACCCAATGGCTGGTGATGCTGCTCGGTGACCAGGTCATCGACTGCACCATCCTCGCGCAGAAGGCTGGCCGTGACTCTCGTGGTCACCGCTTCCACCACCCGCAAAGCGTTCGCATCGGCTCGCCGTCGAGCTACCTGGCCGACCTGCGCGCCGCTTATGTATTGGCCGATGCCCACGAGCGTCGCGAGATCATCAGCAAGCGCACTGAAGAGCTGGCCACCCGTCAGGAAGGCACGGCAATCGTTCCGCCGGCACTGCTCGACGAAGTGACCGCACTGGTTGAATGGCCGGTGCCGCTGGTGTGCTCGTTCGAGGAACGTTTCCTGGACGTGCCGCAGGAAGCACTGATCACCACCATGCAGGACAACCAGAAGTATTTCTGCCTGCTGGATGCCGACGGCAAGTTGCTGCCACGCTTCATCACCGTCGCCAACATTGAAAGCAAAGACCCACAGCAGATCATCGCCGGTAACGAGAAAGTGGTTCGCCCACGCCTGACCGACGCCGAGTTCTTCTTCAAGCAAGACAAGAAGCAGAAACTCGAAGTTTTCAACGATCGCCTGAAGAACGTGGTGTTCCAGGAAAAACTCGGCAGCGTCTACGACAAGGCCGAGCGCGTTTCGAAACTGGCGGCTTATATCGCCGCACGCATCGGCGGCAACGCGTCGTGGGCTGCCCGCGCTGGCCTGCTGTCGAAGTGCGACCTGGCCACCGAAATGGTCGGCGAGTTCCCGGAGATGCAAGGTGTCGCCGGCTACTACTACGCCCTCAATGACGGCGAGCCGGAAGATGTCGCGCTGGCACTGAACGAGCAGTACATGCCACGCGGCGCCGGTGCTGAACTGCCGGCGACCCTGACCGGTGCAGCCGTCGCGATCGCTGACAAACTGGACACGCTGGTCGGCATCTTTGGCATCGGCATGCTGCCAACCGGCAGCAAAGACCCGTACGCCCTGCGCCGTGCGGCTCTCGGCGTGCTGCGCATCCTGATCGAGAAACAACTGGATCTGGACCTGAACGACGCCGTGGCCTTCGCCGTGAATGCGTTCGGTGCCAAGGTCAAGGCTGCCGGCCTCAACGACTCCGTGCTGGAATTCATCTTCGACCGTCTGCGTGCGCGTTACGAAGACGAAGGCGTGGACGTGGCGACCTACCTGTCCGTACGTGCCCTGAAGCCAGGTTCGGCGCTGGACTTCGACCAGCGTGTACAAGCGGTTCAGGCCTTCCGCAAACTGCCGGAGGCGGCAGCGCTGGCGGCGGTCAACAAGCGTGTTTCCAACTTGCTGAGCAAGCTTGAAGGCGCTGTACCGACTGAGGTGCAGGCCAAGTACTTCGACAATGCCAACGAGTTCTCGCTGTATTCGGCGATCCAGCAAGCGGATCAGGCTGTACAGCCAATGGCCGCCGCGCGTCAGTACAACGAATCGCTGGCACGCCTGGCGGCATTGCGTGAACCGGTGGATGCGTTCTTTGACGCCGTGATGGTCAATGCCGAAGACGCCAATGTGCGGGCCAACCGTTACGCGCTGCTGGCGCGACTGCGTGGCCTGTTCCTGGGCGTGGCCGACATTTCGCTGCTGGGTTGAGGGATTGCTGTTGAAACTGCTGATTCTCGATCGTGACGGAGTGATCAATTACGACTCCGACGCTTACATCAAGTCGGTGGAGGAGTGGATTCCTTTGCCCGGCTCGATCGAGGCGATTGCGCAGTTGAGCAAGGCCGGCTGGACGGTGGCGGTCGCCACCAACCAGTCAGGCATTGCTCGCGGCTACTACGACCACGCCACCCTCGACGCCATGCACACGCGCTTGCGCGAACTGGTGGCGGAGCAGGGTGGCGAGGTCGGTTTGATCGTGTATTGCCCGCATGGGCCGGACGAGGGGTGCGATTGCCGCAAACCTAAACCGGGGATGTTGAAAACCATCGCGGCGCATTACAACATCGAACTGACCCATGTCTGGTTCGTCGGTGACAGCCTTGGTGACCTGGAGGCCGCCAAAGCCGTCGATTCACAACCCGTTTTGGTAAAGACCGGGAAAGGCGAAAAGACTCAGGGCAAAACCCTGCCGGTTGGCACTCTGATTTTTGACGATCTAGCGGCAATTGCCGCAGAACTTATCCACAACTAGAGTACTTCTGAAATTCCTGACCAGGGATTGATCGGGAGTGCGCTTGAACAGTCGGGCATTGCCCGTAACGGTAAACGTCGCCATGTCGATACTGCGGGCCATCAGAATCTTCCTCTTTTACCTGCTGCTGGGCACCACCTCCTTGCTGTGGTGCAGCCTGAGCTTTTTCATCGCGCCCTTTCTGCCATTCAAGGCGCGTTATCGTTTTATCAACGTGTACTGGTGCCGTTGCGCCTTGTGGTTAACCAAGGTGTTTCTGGGTATCCGTTACGAAATCAAAGGCGCGCAAAACGTGCCTGACCAGCCCTGCGTGATTCAATCGAACCACCAGAGCACTTGGGAGACGTTCTTTCTCTCCGCGTATTTCTCGCCGCTGAGCCAGGTGCTCAAGCGCGAACTGCTTTACGTGCCGTTCTTCGGCTGGGCCATGGCGATGCTGCGGCCGATCGCAATCGATCGCGACAACCCGAAAGCCGCGCTTAAACAAGTCGCGGCCAAAGGTGATGAACTGCTCAAGGACAACGTTTGGGTGCTGATCTTCCCTGAAGGTACACGCGTTCCTTTTGGCACTGTCGGCAAGTTCTCCCGCAGTGGCAGCGCTTTGGCGGTAAATGCTGCACTTCCGGTGCTGCCGATTGCACACAATGCCGGCAAATTCTGGCCGAAAATCGGCTGGGGGAAAAAATCCGGTGTGATCACGGTGGTCATCGGCGAGCCGATGTATGCCGAAGGTACTGGCCCCCGCGCCATCGCCGAACTCAATGACCGTGTGCAAGCGTGGAACGAGAAGACCCAGCGCGACATGGGTTCACTGCCACCGGCCCCACAAGCCCCCGCCGCCAGCGATCAAATGGCTGTCTGAGATTTTGTGGATAACCTGTGTACGGTTTTGTTGAAAAAGCTTGAATATTCAATATAAGAGATTGATTTACTTATATATTTCACAAGCTCATAAAACGCCGTAAATGGTGCATAAGTTTTTTTCGGATGTAAAAAAACCGGCTGATATAGCCGGTTTTTTGTATCTGTTTACTCAGGGATCAGCGGCAACTCAAGGACAAACGTGGTGCCCTGATCAACCACGCTGCGGCACTCGATGCGGCCACCATGGTGATCGACCACAGCCTTGACCATCGACAGGCCCAGGCCTACACCATCAATGCCTTGGGCGGATGAAAAACGCCGGTACTGACTGAACAAATCCGGCAGTTCCTGCGCGGCAATGCCCTTGCCCTGATCGGTCAACTCACACTGCAGCCATTCGCCGCCACAACTGACACGCAGCGCGATCCGGCTATCCGCCGGGCTGTATTTGATCGCGTTTTCCAGCAAGTTGAACAAGGCACGGGTCAGCAACCCCTGGTCGGCCTGTATCAGCCGCTCCTGAGATTGCTCATCCATGTCGTGAAACACATCGATGCGTTTTTGCTGGGCAATGGGTAAGACCTGATCCAGCACGTCGAGCACCAACATCGCGAACAACGTTGGCTGAAACTGATAGGCCTCGGATTCGGCGCGCGCCAGCAGCACGAAGCCATCGGTCAGATCCAGAGCGCGACGGACCTGACGCTCAATCTGTTCAAACAACGGCGAGTCAGCACCAGCCTGATGACTGTGGACGTCGAGCAACGCAAGAATCGCCGAGTGCGGAGCACGCAGATCATGGGAGAGAAAGCGCAGCAACACACCGCGCTGTTCTTCCGCCGCGCGTTCAGCACTCAGATCTGTCAGGCTCAACAGCCAGCCGATGGGCGTGTCACCGTCCACCGGCAGCAGTGCCGCACGTTCCAGGCGCAGACTGCGTTCCTTGTGATCTCTGAACTCCAACAGTGGCAGCGCGGACAACAGTGGGTGTGGCTCGGTAGACAACTCTGGATATCCGAGGCGCGCCAGTTGAACGAGGATATCGTCGCCCACCAGTTGATTTTCGAAGAGATGGCGAGCCTTTCGATTGCCCAGCAGGATTTGCCCCTTTGGATCGCTGATCAGTGTCGCGACCGGCAGGTATTCCAGGCCGTCAGCGATAAAACGCCGGGTATCACGGGTGCGGCTCATGGCTTGCTCAAGCGCCATGATCTGGCCCTGCAATCGATCGGCGCCGGTGAGTTGTGTGCGGCGTCGTTCGGGAAAGACTTTCGGCTCGCTGTCCAACCGCGCCAACTCCCAACCGAAATAGGTCAACACCACGCTCAGACGTCGCCAGTTCCAGATCAAATAGCCGAACAACATGCCCAGTACCGCAGGTGTCGGCGACCACCAACGTCGCATTTCAGCGAGCCCGGCACTGGCCGTCAGCGCACACGCCATGCCTGTCAGCGTTATCCAGAGCGCCCAGCGCGGACGCCAAAGCAGCAAACCCAACACAAACGCCACCATGCCCACCGACAGCATCGCTCCCCCCCCGGGGCCCGCTGCGTGCAGGTTGATCTGCGCGCGATAGGACAGCAATGCAGTCAGCGGCAACAGCACTAGACTTATCCACAACCACTCGCGTACCAACTGTCGAAACAGTCGCTGCACTTGGCTGGGTTCACGACTTTCGTACCGACGCCGATCATTCATGGGAAAAACGGCAGGGGTAGGTGAATGGTTTCATAGGCCACAGGTCTGAAGACGTAGAACGGAGAATCATAGCGGACGTCGACCAATGGCGGCCGCATACTTTCATAGCGATGGGCGAGCCGGTATTGTCGACACCCCACCGCCCCAGCAACAGGGAAGAACCGCGTATGCGCGTTGCAATACTGGACGACGAGCCCGCCGAACTGCGCCGGGTCGAACAAACCCTGCAACAAATGGCTGAAGTCGGAGACCAGCCATGGTCACTGCACAGCTTCGAACGTGGCGAAGACCTGCTGCGACAGTTACGCCGGGAAACCTTCGACCTGCTAATCCTCGACTGGCAACTCCCCGACCTCTCCGGCCTGGCCCTTTTGCGCTGGACCCGCGAACACATGGAAGCACCACCGGCCGCGATCATGCTTACCAGTCGCGACGGAGAAAGCGATATCGTCCAGGCGTTGAATGCGGGAGCTGATGACTATGTCAGCAAACCGTTTCGCCCCAACGAACTGAAGGCTCGAGTTGCTGCGGTACTGCGCCGACACAGTCTGCAACGTACAGCCGCTACTGAAGTCCGCTGCTTCAATGATTTGACCTTCGATGACGCCGAACTGAGCGTCACCCGCGAAGGCAAGGCGATCGTTATGACGGAGCGCGAATATCGGTTGGCGCGCTGTCTGTTCAGCAATCTCGGTCGGCCGTTATCACGCGACTATCTTTACGAGCGCTTCTGGCCCCATGAAGAAGTGGCTTCCTCGAGACCTCTGGATACCCACATTTATCGCCTGCGCAACAAGCTAGGACTCACAGCGGATCGGGGTTGGCAACTGCTGACAATTTACGGTTATGGATATCGGTTAGAAAGTGTGTCGATAGCGAAGTAAGCGTTCGAACGCTACCCTACCTCCAAGATAGTGCGCACTAAAAAATGGTGTCTACTATCCTGGCTAATTTGGAGAACGATCAGGAGTGGGTGACCGGACAGTTACTCTAAGGAAGCTTTTTCGAGCCAAAAAACAAAACCCCAACTGCTTTCGCAATTGGGGTTTCGGAATTTAATCTTGACGATGACCTACTCTCACATGGGGAAACCCCACACTACCATCGGCGATGCATCGTTTCACTGCTGAGTTCGGGATGGGATCAGGTGGTTCCAACGCTCTATGGTCGTCAAGAAATTCGGGTACTGACTCGTGACCTGTTGGCCTCGCTTCAGCAAATTGGGTATGTGACAGCTGTCGGTGTTTTGTGAACATCGAACTTTCGGTTCGTTTCGTCTTCACACACCGCAATCTGGCTTTCAAGCGCAAATTGCTTGGGTGTTATATGGTCAAGCCTCACGGGCAATTAGTATTGGTTAGCTCAACGCCTCACAGCGCTTACACACCCAACCTATCAACGTCGTAGTCTTCGACGGCCCTTCAGGGAACTCAAGGTTCCAGTGAGATCTCATCTTGAGGCAAGTTTCCCGCTTAGATGCTTTCAGCGGTTATCTTTCCCGAACATAGCTACCCGGCAATGCCACTGGCGTGACAACCGGAACACCAGAGGTTCGTCCACTCCGGTCCTCTCGTACTAGGAGCAGCCCCTCTCAAATCTCAAACGTCCACGGCAGATAGGGACCGAACTGTCTCACGACGTTCTAAACCCAGCTCGCGTACCACTTTAAATGGCGAACAGCCATACCCTTGGGACCGGCTTCAGCCCCAGGATGTGATGAGCCGACATCGAGGTGCCAAACACCGCCGTCGATATGAACTCTTGGGCGGTATCAGCCTGTTATCCCCGGAGTACCTTTTATCCGTTGAGCGATGGCCCTTCCATACAGAACCACCGGATCACTAAGACCTACTTTCGTACCTGCTCGACGTGTCTGTCTCGCAGTCAAGCGCGCTTTTGCCTTTATACTCTACGACCGATTTCCGACCGGTCTGAGCGCACCTTCGTACTCCTCCGTTACTCTTTAGGAGGAGACCGCCCCAGTCAAACTACCCACCATACACTGTCCTCGATCCGGATAACGGACCTGAGTTAGAACCTCAAAGTTGCCAGGGTGGTATTTCAAGGATGGCTCCACGCGAACTGGCGTCCACGCTTCAAAGCCTCCCACCTATCCTACACAAGCAAATTCAAAGTCCAGTGCAAAGCTATAGTAAAGGTTCACGGGGTCTTTCCGTCTAGCCGCGGATACACTGCATCTTCACAGCGATTTCAATTTCACTGAGTCTCGGGTGGAGACAGCGCCGCCATCGTTACGCCATTCGTGCAGGTCGGAACTTACCCGACAAGGAATTTCGCTACCTTAGGACCGTTATAGTTACGGCCGCCGTTTACCGGGGCTTCGATCAAGAGCTTCGCGTTAGCTAACCCCATCAATTAACCTTCCGGCACCGGGCAGGCGTCACACCCTATACGTCCACTTTCGTGTTTGCAGAGTGCTGTGTTTTTAATAAACAGTCGCAGCGGCCTGGTATCTTCGACCGGCATGAGCTTACGGAGCAAGTCCTTCACCCTCACCGGCGCACCTTCTCCCGAAGTTACGGTGCCATTTTGCCTAGTTCCTTCACCCGAGTTCTCTCAAGCGCCTTGGTATTCTCTACCCAACCACCTGTGTCGGTTTGGGGTACGGTTCCTGGTTACCTGAAGCTTAGAAGCTTTTCTTGGAAGCATGGCATCAACCACTTCGTCATCTAAAAGATGACTCGTCATCAGCTCTCGGCCTTGGAATCCCGGATTTACCTAAGATTCCAGCCTACCACCTTAAACTTGGACAACCAACGCCAAGCTGGCCTAGCCTTCTCCGTCCCTCCATCGCAATAACCAGAAGTACAGGAATATTAACCTGTTTTCCATCGACTACGCTTTTCAGCCTCGCCTTAGGGACCGACTAACCCTGCGTCGATTAACGTTGCGCAGGAAACCTTGGTCTTTCGGCGTGGGTGTTTTTCACACCCATTGTCGTTACTCATGTCAGCATTCGCACTTCTGATACCTCCAGCAAGCTTCTCAACTCACCTTCACAGGCTTACAGAACGCTCCTCTACCGCATCACCCGAAGGTGATACCCGTAGCTTCGGTGTATGGTTTGAGCCCCGTTACATCTTCCGCGCAGGCCGACTCGACTAGTGAGCTATTACGCTTTCTTTAAAGGGTGGCTGCTTCTAAGCCAACCTCCTAGCTGTCTAAGCCTTCCCACATCGTTTCCCACTTAACCATAACTTTGGGACCTTAGCTGACGGTCTGGGTTGTTTCCCTTTTCACGACGGACGTTAGCACCCGCCGTGTGTCTCCCATGCTCGGCACTTGTAGGTATTCGGAGTTTGCATCGGTTTGGTAAGTCGGGATGACCCCCTAGCCGAAACAGTGCTCTACCCCCTACAGTGATACATGAGGCGCTACCTAAATAGCTTTCGAGGAGAACCAGCTATCTCCGAGCTTGATTAGCCTTTCACTCCGATCCACAGGTCATCCGCTAACTTTTCAACGGTAGTCGGTTCGGTCCTCCAGTTAGTGTTACCCAACCTTCAACCTGCCCATGGATAGATCGCCCGGTTTCGGGTCTATTCCCAGCGACTAGACGCCCTATTAAGACTCGCTTTCGCTACGCCTCCCCTATTCGGTTAAGCTCGCCACTGAAAATAAGTCGCTGACCCATTATACAAAAGGTACGCAGTCACCCAACAAAGTGGGCTCCCACTGCTTGTACGCATACGGTTTCAGGATCTATTTCACTCCCCTCTCCGGGGTTCTTTTCGCCTTTCCCTCACGGTACTAGTTCACTATCGGTCAGTCAGTAGTATTTAGCCTTGGAGGATGGTCCCCCCATATTCAGACAAAGTTTCTCGTGCTCCGTCCTACTCGATTTCATTGA
>NZ_JBIUWN010000011.1:0-107016 GCF_044743485.1 Pseudomonas sp. NPDC087614
ACGGTGACTGGCGAGCCAGCAGCGTTGGTCAGGGTGGCGGTGTAGACGATTGAGCCGCCCTCAGCCACGGTACCGGTCGCTGACAGCGACAGGTTGGTGGTGTCGACGGTGTCAGTCACCGTGGTGCTGACTGGTGTTTTGTCGGCTACGAGGTTTTCGTAGTTGCCGCCGGTTACACCAGTGATCGAGGTGGTCAGCGGTGCCTGACCAACCAATGCGTCGTTAGGCGCGGTGGTGGTCACGGTGCCAGTGGTTTTACCCACTTCGATGGTGATGTTTTGACCGTTGGCCAGAGTTACCACGACTGGCGAACCCGTGACCGGGGCGCCCACGGTTGCGGTGTAAGTAACGGTGCCACCCTCGGCCACGGAAGTATCAGCCGTCAGTTTGACGGTCGAAGTGTCGATGGTGTCGGTCACTTCAGTCACGGCCGGAACAGTGCTTGGCACCAGGTTCTCGAAGTTGCCGCCAGTCGCGGTGGAAATGGTTGCTTCGACTTTGCCGGCATCTTTATAGACGTCATCGGCTGGAGCCGGAACAGTGACGGTGCCCGTGGTCTTGCCCGCCTCGATGGTGATCACTGCGCCGTTCGACAAGGTCACAGTCACTGGCGAGCCAGCGGCGTTGGTCAGGGTGGCGGTGTAAACAATCGAACCGCCCTCGGCCACAGAATCGGTGGCGCTGAGCGACAGGTTGGTGGTGTCGACGGTGTCAGTCACGGTGGTGCTGACTGGCGTTTTGTCGGCCACGAGATTTTCGTAGTTGCCGCCGGTTACGTCAGTGATTGCATTGGTCAGTGGCGCATGACCGGTCAGCGCATCGTTTGGCGCAGTGGTGGTCACGGTGCCGGTGGTTTTGCCGACTTCGATGGTGATGTTCTGGCCGTTGGCCAGAGTTACCACGACTGGCGAACCGGTAACCGGAGCACCCACCGTGGCGGTGTAAGTGACGGTGCCGCCTTCAGCCACGGAAGTATCGGCCGTCAGTTTGACGGTCGAGGTGTCGATTGTATCGGTGACGTTGGTAACGGCCGGAACGGTGCTCGGCACCAGGTTCTCGAAGTTGCCGCCGGTGGCAGTCGAAATGGTTGCCTCGACCTTGCCGGCATCTTTGTAAACGTCATCAGCCGGCGCAGGAACAGTCACAGTGCCGATGGTTTTACCGGCCTCGATGGTGATCACCGAGCCGTTGCTCAGGGTCACAGTGACTGGCGAGCCAGCAGCGTTGGTCAGGGTGGCGGTGTAGACGATTGAGCCGCCCTCGGCGACCGAGTCGGTGGCGCTCAGCGTCAGGTTGGTGGTGTCGACGACGTCGGTGACCGTAGTCGAAACCGGGGTCTTGTCGGCCACGAGGTCTTCGTAGTTGCCGCCAGAAACCCCCGTGATCGAGTTGGTCAGCGGTGCGTTACCGGCCAGCGCATCGTTCGGCGCAGTGGTAGTCACAGTGCCGGTGGTTTTACCCACTTCGATGGTGATGTTCTGGCCGTTGGCCAGGGTCACCACGACTGGCGAACCAGTCACCGGCGCACCAACAGTGGCGGTGTAAGTAACGGTGCCACCCTCAGCCACGGAAGTATCAGCCGTCAGTTTGACGGTCGAAGTGTCGATGGTATCGGTCACTTCAGTCACGGCCGGGACAGTGCTCGGCACTAGGTTCTCGAAGTTGCCACCAGTAGCAGTCGAAATGGTTGCTTCAACTTTGCCGGCGTCTTTATAGACGTCATCGGCTGGCGCCGGAACGGTCACGGTGCCAGTGGTCTTGCCCGCCTCGATGGTAATCACTGCGCCGTTCGACAAGGTCACAGTCACTGGCGAGCCAGCAGCGTTGGTCAGGGTCGCGGTGTAAACGATCGAACCACCCTCTGCCACCGAGCCAGTGGCACTCAGCGACAGATTGGTGGTATCGATCGAGTCGGTAATGGTGGTAGTCGCTGGCGTGGTGTTCGGCACCAGGTTTTCAAAGTTGCCACCGGTAGCGCCGGTAATTGTGGTGCTGACAGTGGTGCCATTGTTGTAGACGTCGTTTGGCGCGGTCGGCACGTTGACGGTGCCGGTCGTTTTGCCGGCCTCAATGGTGATGGTCGACCCGTTCGACAGGGTGACGGTCACCGGGGTTTGCGCCGGGTTGGTCAGGGTCGCGGTGTAGGTGATCTGGCCACCCTCGACGACGGTGCCGGTCGCGGAGAGGCTCACGCTGGTGGTGTCGATCGAATCGGTGACGGTGGTGGTCGCTGGCGTGGTGTTCGGCACCAGGTTTTCAAAGTTGCCACCGGTAGCGCCGGTAATTGTGGTGCTGACGGTGGTGCCATTGTTGTAGACGTCGTTTGGCGCGGTCGGCACGTTGACGGTGCCGGTCGTCTGGCCCGCGCCAATGGTGATGGTCGAGCCGTTCGACAGGGTGATGGTCACCGGGGTTTGCGCCGGGTTGGTCAGGGTCGCGGTGTAGGTGATCTGGCCTCCCTCGACCACGGTACCGGTCGCGGTCAGGGTCAGGCCGGTGGTGTCGATCGAATCGGTGATGGTGGTCACCGCCGGTGTCGGGTTCGGCACCAGGTTTTCGAAGTTGCCACCCGTGGCACCGGTGATGGTCGTGGTGACGGTGCTGCCGTTGTTGTACACGTCGTTGGCCGGGGTCGGCACGTTGACGGTGCCGGTCGTCTGGCCCGCGCCAATGGTGATGGTCGACCCGTTCGACAGGGTGACGGTCACCGGGGTTTGCGCCGGATTGGTCAGGGTCGCGGTATAGGTGATCTGACCGCCCTCGGTGACGCTCGATCCCGCCGTCAGGGTGACGGTGGTGGTGTCGATGGTGTCGGTGACCTGGGTGGTGGCCGGGGTGGTCGGCGGGGTCACGGTGATGCCGTTACCGCCAGTGGTGCCGGTGACGGTCACGTCGATCTGGGTCGGGTCGTTATAAACGGTGTCGTTCGGCGCCAGCGGCACGTTGACGGTGCCAGTGGTCGAGCCGGCCGGGATCACGATTACTGCGCCGTTGGACAGGGTGATGGTCAGGTCCGTCAGCGGCGCCTGAGTCAGGGTCGCGGTGTACACCAGCACGCCGCCGGCTTCGGTGATGGTCGGCGTGGCGCTGAGGCTCAGGGTCGATTCACGCAGAGCGTTGTTGGTGGTGTCGGTGGTCTGGCCGCCGGTGATGTTCTGAGCCGCTTGCGCAGCTGAATCGATGCCCGCTGTCGGGAAACCAATGGTCGGGTCAACGCTGCCGGCCGTGGCATCAAGCAGCACGAAGCTGTGACCACCACCGGCGGCACCGCCCGTACCCGCGGCAGTGGCGCCGGCTGCGGTGGCTTCCAGCGCGGTGGTCGGGTCGACACCGGCGGCGATGGCTTGTTGCAGTTCTTCTACCGACGGCGCGGCCTGTGCGGTGGCTTCGGCCAGGTCAGTGCTGGAGTCGGGCGCGCTGGCGCTCCATTGAGTGTCGCGACCCAGATCGAGGGTGCGGCCATCAGCCAGTTCAAGCGACACGGCGCCGGAGAGGCCGGTGTCGATCTGGTCGCCGACAAACAGGCGGTCGCCTTCAACGAGTACGCGGCGTACGCCTTCCGGCGACACCACGAAAACCTGACCGACAATGCTTTTGACGATGGCAACAACACTGCTCATTGAAGACTCTCCGGGGTGTCACGTTCAGTTGACTTCCATAGACCTGATGGCGTCTGCGCCATTTCAGTCTGGACGTACTTTAAAAATTTGCGAAACAAGTTTGACGCATGGTTTTGTCAATAATTTGGCTATATTCTTTCGCGATTAACTTTATGCCAAACTATTGACCTTCTGGGTGCCATCCTAAACAATCGCCCCACTAATGTCACATTGATATTTCCGCGGCGACCTGTCCTTCAGCGTGTGATCCAGTTCCTATTTTGAACTTTCCGACATACGGTCATTCCGGTTGCCAATCATCCGACGCAGCACCACGTTTTGCTGTGATTCAAGACAAGAAGTTCTGGGAAATCTTTATCATGCGTTTGCATCTGCTCAAGGCCCTACCGTTCGCCCTCGCCGCATCGTTCGTACAAGCACAATCCCTACCGCAAGCCATGCAACAGGCGCTGGATGTCCATCCGGAAATCCAGGCAGGGGTCAACAGTCGTTTGGCCGCGGATTATCAATTAAAGGCAGCCAAAGGTGGATACCTGCCGAAGGTCGATCTGCTCGGCGGTTATGGTCGTGAAGGCACCGACAGCGTGACCACGCGAGCCAACGGTGGTGGCAATCACTGGGAAACCCTGAACCGCAGCGAGTCAAGTTTACGTCTCTCGCAAATGGTCTTCGACGGTTTCGCGACGTCCAGCGAAGTCGGGCGTCAACAAGCCACCGTCAACTCGCGCGCCTACTCGTTGCTTGGCACGTCCGAGCGCACCGCGCTGACGGTGGCCCAGGTGTATCTGGACGTGCTGACCCGCCGCGAATTCGTGCGTCTGGCCGAGGAAAACCTCAAGAGCCATCAGCGCATCTATGACCAGATTCAACTGCGCACCCAGCGCGGTGTCGGCAGCGGTGCCGATCTTGATCAAGCCGAAGCGCGGATGGCTCAGGCCCGCAACAACCTGATCACCGAGCAAACCAACCTCGCCGACTCTGAAACCAACTTCCTCAGCGCTGTCGGCCAGATGCCCGATCAGTTGGAGCGTCCGGCGCCGTTCATGGCGATGATGCCGGCCAACCTCAATGAAGCCCGCACGCAGATGCTGGAAAACAGCCCGATCCTGCGCTCGGCCGAGTCCGATATTGCGGCTGCCGAGAAACAGTACGAAGCCGCCAAGTCGACCTTCTACCCACGCTTCGACGCCGAGTTGGGCCGCACCGCCGACAACGACCTCGACGGCCAGAACGGTCACAACAACGAATGGCAGGCTATGCTGCGCATGCGCTTCAACCTGTATTCGGGTGGCAGCAACAAGGCTGACCTGGAATCCAAGTCGTACCTGTCGAACCAGGCGCTGGACATCCGCAACAACGCCTTGCGTCAATTGAATGAAGAACTGGGCCTGGCCTGGAACGCCCTCAACAACGCCAATGCTCAGGTGCCGATCGCTCAGCAGTACGTCGATCACAGCATGGCGGTGCGTACCGCTTACCAGCGTCAGTTCAGCCTCGGCGAGCGCACTCTGCTTGACTTGCTCGACAGCGAAAACGAGTTGTTCACCGCTTCGCGGCGTCTGGCTGAAATCAAAAACATTCAGTTATTTACTCAATACCGAATCAAGGCGACCATGGGCGAGTTGCTCAGAAGCCAGGGAGTGGTCGCACCGTTGGCATCCGTTGTGCAAAACGACGTGAAACCCAAGGTGCAGTTACCTGGGATGAATTGAGTTATCCCTTTTAAACAGTCAAAGAGTGTCGAGCGTGGAATCAGAAGTCAGTCGAGTTCATCTCAGTCATGATCCACGCGCGTTGCACGACGATCCGTTGCTGGATGGTCTGCTCGCCCTTTGCATGCTGCACCAGAAACCTGCCAGCGCGGCGATGCTGACCACCGGCCTGCCGCTGCCCAAACAACGTTTGAGTGTCGAGTTGCTGCCTCGCGCGGCGGCTCGCGCCGGCCTGCAGGGTCGAGTGCTGCAGCGCAAACTGGAAGAGATTCCGGCGATCGCCATGCCGGCGTTGTTGTTGCTCAAGGATGGCCGCAGTGCCGTCATGCTCGGCTGGCAAGGTGAAAATGAAGCGCGGGTGCTGCTCAGCGAAAGCGATGGTGGCGAGTCCGTGGTCAGTCGTGAACTGCTCGCCGACGATTACACCGGCAAAGTCTTCTTCGCCCAACCCCAACATAAATTCGACGTCAACCACGGCACGCTGATCCCGCGTGCACGCTCGTGGTTCCGTGACACCCTCAAGCGTTCGCGCTGGCTGTATGCCGACGCCATTGCCGCCAGTTTCCTGATCAATATCATCGCCATGGCCGCGCCGCTGTTCGTGATGAACGTCTACGACCGCGTGGTGCCGAACCAGGCTGAGGCCACCCTGTGGGTGCTCGCACTGGGTATCACCGGCGCCTACATGTTCGACCTGATTCTCAAGAGCCTGCGCAGCCTGTGTCTGGATCTGGCCGGCAAGAAAACCGACCTGATCATCTCTGCGACGCTGTTCGAGCGCATCGTCGGCATGGCCATGAAGCATCGGCCGGCGCGGGTCGGCAGCTTCGCACAGAACATCCATGAGTTTCAGAGCCTGCGTGACTTCCTGGCCTCGCTGACCCTGACCAGCCTGATCGATCTGCCGTTCACCATCCTGATCTTCATTGTCATCGCCATTCTTGGCGGGCATCTGGTGTGGATTCCGGTGCTGGCGTTCCCGATTGCCCTGGCCATCGGCTACGCGTTGCAGAAGCCGCTGGTGGCCACCATGGAACGCACCATGGCCCTCGGCGCCGAGCGTCAGTCGAGCCTGATCGAAACCCTCGCCGGCCTAGACGCGGTCAAGGTCAACAACGCCGAAAGCGAACGCCAATACCAGTGGGAACAGACCATTGGCACCCTCAGCCGCCTCGAACTGCGGGTGAAAATGCTTTCCGGCCTGGCGATGAACATCACCCTGCTGATCCAGCAACTGGCCGGGGTGATCATGATCGTCTTCGGCGTGTACCAGATCATCGCCGGCAACCTCAGCATGGGCGGTCTGATTGCGTGCTACATGCTCAGCGGTCGCGCACTGAGCCCGCTGGCGTCGCTGTCCGGCCTGCTGACGCGCTACCAGCAAGCGCGAGTGACCATGACCTCGGTCGACCAGATGATGGAGCTGCCGCAGGAACGCAATTTCGAAGAGCGCCCGCTGAGCCGCAAGGTTCTGCAAGGTGCCATCGAATGCCGCCAGCTCAACTTCACCTACCCGGAACAACAGAACCCGGCGCTGAAGAACATCAACCTGGTGATCCGTCCCGGCGAGAAGATCGGCATCATCGGTCGCAGCGGCTCTGGCAAAAGCTCCCTCGCCAAGCTGCTGGTGGGCCTGTATCAACCGGACGACGGCGCGTTGCTGGTCGACGGTGTGGACATCCGTCAGATCGACGTCAGCGAGTTGCGCTACAACATCGGCTATGTGCCGCAAGACATTCAACTGCTGGCCGGCACCCTGCGTGACAACCTGGTGTCCGGCGCGCGTTATGTAGAGGACGAACTCGTCCTGCAGGCCGCCGAACTGGCCGGCGTCCACGAATTCGCCCGTTTGCACCCGCAAGGTTATGAGCTGCAAGTGGGCGAGCGCGGGCAGAACCTGTCCGGCGGCCAGCGCCAGAATGTCGCCCTGGCCCGGGCATTGTTGCTCAATCCGCCGATTCTGCTGATGGACGAACCGACCAGCGCCATGGACAACACCGGCGAAGAACGCCTCAAGCAACGCCTCGCGGCGGTGATCGAAAACAAGACCGTGGTGCTGGTGACGCACCGGGCGTCGCTGCTGTCGCTGGTGGATCGCCTGCTGGTGGTCGACCGCGGACAGATTCTCGCCGATGGCCCGAAAGCCGCCGTGATGGAAGCGTTGAAGAAGGGGCAGATCAGTGTTGCTTAAGTCGGGTATCAAGGAGTCGATCCGTCGCTACTTCAAGGGTTCTGCCTCGCTGCAGGGCCAGCCACTGCCAGAGGTCAACAAAGCGCTGATCGAAGACGCCCCGCGCGTCGTTCGTCTGACGATATGGGCGATCATCGGCTTTTTCGTGTTCCTCATGCTCTGGGCCAATTTCGCCGTGATCGACGAAGTGACCAAAGGCGAGGGCAAGGCCATTCCGTCTTCGAAGATCCAGAAAATCCAGAACCTTGAGGGCGGCATCGTTACTGAGCTCTACGTCAAGGAAGGCCAGATCGTCGAGGCCGGTGCGCCGCTGATTCGCCTGGACGACACGCGATTTGCCTCCAACGTTGGCGAAACCGAGGCCGACAGGCTGTCGATGGTGCTGCGGGTCGAGCGTCTGAGTGCCGAGGTCGATGACCGACCGCTGAACTTCCCCGAGGACGTGCTCAAAGCTGTTCCGGGCCAAGCCAAAAGCGAAGAATCGCTGTACATCAGCCGTCGCCAGCAGCTGCACGACGAGATCGGCGGTTTGCAGGAGCAGTTGATCCAGCGTCAGCAAGAGCTGCGCGAGTTCACCTCCAAGCAGGCGCAGTACCGCCAGCAACTCGGTTTGCAGCGTCAGGAAATCAACATGTCCGAGCCGCTGGTGGCGCAGGGCGCGGTTTCCCCGGTTGAAGTGCTGCGGCTCAAGCGTGCCGAAGTCGAAACCCGTGGTCAGCTCGATGCCACTACGCTGGCCATCCCGCGCGCCGAATCGGCGATCAAGGAAGTGCAGCGCAAGATCGACGAGACGCGCGGCAAGTTCCGCAGCGAAGCGCTCACTCAACTCAACGAAGCGCGCACTGACCTGAACAAGGCCAAGGCCACCGGCAAGGCGCTGGAAGACCGCGTCAGCCGGACACTGGTCACGTCGCCGGTGCGCGGCATCGTCAACAAGTTACTGGTCAACACCATCGGCGGCGTGATCCAGCCGGGCAGCGACATGGTGGAAATCGTACCGTTGGACGACACGTTGCTGGTCGAAGCCAAGATCCGCCCGCAAGACATCGCGTTCCTGCATCCAGGGCAGGAAGCGACGGTGAAATTCACCGCGTATGACTACACCATTTATGGTGGGCTCAAAGCCAAGCTTGAGCAGATTGGCGCAGACACCATTACCGACGAAGACAAGAAAACCACGTATTACGTGATCAAGTTGCGCACCGATCGCAGCCACTTGGGCACCGATGAGAAGCCGTTGCTGATCATCCCCGGAATGGTGGCGTCGGTGGATATCATCACCGGCAAGAAGTCAGTGTTGAGCTATCTGCTCAAACCGATCATTCGGGCGCGTGCCGAGGCGCTGCACGAGCGCTAGATCTTCAGTGGCCTCATCGCGGGCAAGCCCGCTCCCACATTGAAATGCATTCCAGTGTGGGAGCGGGCTTGCTCGCGAAGAGGCCAGTTGCAGCGCCTGATATCCACCGTCGTAATTGCCGCTGGCCTTACCGCCTGCACCGTGGGCCCTGACTTCCAAAAGCCGGTAGCCACGCAGATCGCCGATTGGGCCAAACCCGCCAAATCAGCCCCCGGCCAAGCGGTCAGCGAACCCCTGAACGAACGCTGGTGGGAAGTCTTCCACGACCCGCAACTCTCGGCCCTGACCCAGCGCGCCGTGCACAGTAACCTCGACCTGCAACTGGCCAGCAGCCGGCTGCAACAAAGTCGCGCCGCACGCCGGGTGATCGGCGCCGACCGCTACCCCAATACCGCCGCCACCGCTGGCTATGGGCGCGAACGCAACAGTGCCAAGGGGCTGAGCGACCCATCCGGACACAACGGCGATTCGGCCTTCAACCTGTGGGACGCCGGTTTATCCGCCTCATGGGAACTGGATGTCTGGGGCCGCGTGCGCCGGGAAACCGAAGCCGCCGACGCCAATCTGGAAGTCGCCGAAGCCGCCGCACAAGTCGCGGCCATCGAATCGCGGCTGCCGGCACTGGAGCAGCGCCAATCGCAACTGATCAACGCGATCAGCCTGTTGCTGGAACTGACCGCCTATAACGCCAGCCAGCGCCGCGCAGGCCGCCTCGCCGAAGCCGTGCGCCAGAACCAGATCGCCCTGCGCACCGCACAACGGCAATACGTCGAAGGCGTGGTCGACTTCGTCAACGTCCTTACCGTGCAGAGCGCGTTGCTCGCGACTCAGGAGCAGTGGGTGGAGAGTTCGACCGCGGTGTCGCTGGCGATGGTCGGGTTGTACCGGGCGTTGGGTGGGGGATGGGAGTCGGTGTATCCGGTCGACAAGATGGCGCAACGCTGAGGTTGTCGCAAAAACGGATCAAATCGACGAATTCGATGTGATGTGCAGGCTGCCGAGTAGATCGTCAGCAGAAGGTGTCACAGGTTGAAGCGGACTTCGGGTGCTCAATCTGCGAAATTTTTGATTTTGATTTGCCCTTCGGGAAACGTTGCGATGATTTCAAGTTCGCCGCCCATCGCATGGATATAGTTGCGCAATGTTTCTAGATGCTCAGCGTACAGCCGATCGGTTGATCGGCGAGCGGGACATTGACTTCATGCCAGCGGTCCTGACCGGTTTTGTCTCCACCGATCAATAGTACTGCGCAACGTCTTGGATCAAACGCATCAAGAATGCGATACGGCCGTCCGGCATGTTGAACTCGCAGTTCTCGTAAATGGCCGTGCCGCGCTCCGTTGATCGCATTACTGTGCGGAAAGCGTAAACCCGGTCCGAATTGACCCAGCAGTTTGACGCTTGCAGCCACACAACTCTGCTCGTTTTCAGTCAGGTCTTCCCACCAGTTGCCTAACGCGTCGGTGTATTCGATATCCCTCTTCATGGGAGGCGAATATGGGCGCTATGGAATATTCCATCAGGGTTATATTTTCGATGGGCTGACCTGAGCACTTGCGATCTGCTTAAACCAAAGACAAAGGCGCAATGCTGGCCTTTCGCTTGACGCTAACCCTCGCTGTCGTAGACTCCGCACATCCGTCAGGGAGTAGCGGTTATGCAGCGTTTTCGTGGTTGGGTTTTTGGATTGACCTTTGTAACGTGTGCCGTTCAGGCGCAAACGCCCGGGCTAGACGATCCGCTGCTCGATAGCCCAGCGGCCGGGGCGGGTACCGCGAGCAGTGAGGCGCGGGGTGTGCTTCGCGCTCGGGATCAGGCGATTCTGGCCAGTGAGCTGTCCGGGCGGATTGTCGAGTTGCCGTTCAGTGAGGGCGAGTCGTTCAAGAAGGGCGACGTGCTGGCCCGGTTCGATTGCTCGGCCTATCAGGCGCAACTCAATGCTGCGCAAGCGGCCAGCCGTGGCGCCGGTGAAGAATTGGCGCACAACAAACAATTGGCCGCGCTCAATTCCGTCGGGCGTTTCGAAGTGGCGCGGGCGCAGGCCAAGGTCAGCGAAACCCAGGCGCAATCTCAGGTTTATCAGGTGCAGGTCAAACGCTGCAGCGTGATTGCGCCATTTGACGGGCAAGTGGTGGAGCGCAAGGTCAAGCGCTATGAGAGCGTGTCGGCCGGCGCGCCGCTGCTGGATGTGGTCGATAACCGCACACTGGAAATCCATCTGTTGGTCCCGTCGCGCTGGATGGCCAAACTCAAGCCTGGCCAGACGTTTTCCTTTGTTCCCGATGAAACAGGTCAACCGCTCGAGGCCACGGTCAAACGCCTCGGCGCGCGAATCGATGAGGGCAGTCAGACCTTGTTGCTGGTCGCCTCTCTCCCCGAAGCCAAAGGCTTGCTGGCCGGCATGAGCGGTACGGCGCATTTTGCGGAGCTCAATTGAACGCCCCGGTCAGCGGCGGTGCCGAGCAGGTCTTTGCGCGGTTTCTCGACCTCGAACGCCAGACCCGCACGGCCCGCGACGCGTCCCAACTGGCCTACAGCCTGGTCAATGACGGCCAGTCGCTGTTCGGTTTTCGCCATGCCGCGTTGTTGATCGCAGGCAAGGTGCAAGCGGTGACCGGCGTCAGCGCGGTGGAGCCCAATGCGCCGTTCGTGGCGTTTGTCGAGCAAGCCGTGGCGCAGTTGTTCAAGCAGGATGTGCTGCAGCAGGCGCGGGTGATTGCGCCGCAGTCGCTCGGCGAATCGATCCAGGCCGATTGGCGCAGTTTGTCCGCCGCACAAGTGTTCTGGCTGCCGTTGATTGATCGGGATGGACAGGTGTTCGGCGGCTTGTGGCTGGCCCGCGATGTGCCGTGGAATCCTTCCGAACAAGTTTTGCTCTCGCAACTGGGCGACACCTACAGCCACGCCTGGCTGGCGCTGCAGCCACGCAAACCCTGGCGGTTGCGCTGGACGCGTAAACGTCAGGTGGCACTGGTCGCGGCGCTGTTGCTCGGGTTGTTGATTCCGGTGCGTCAATCGGTGCTGGCACCGGCCGAAGTGGTGCCGCTGGGCGGCCGTGTGGTGGCGGCGCCGCTGGACGGGGTGATCGCCGAGTTTCTGGTCAAACCCAATCAAACGGTGAAAACCGGCGAACTGTTGCTGCGCTTCGAAAACACCACCCTCACGGCTCAGGCCGATGTGGCCGAACGGGCATTGGATGTGGCCGAGGCCGAACTCAAATCCAATTCCCAACGCTCGTTCACCGATGCCGAGTCCAACTCGCGGATCGACTTGCTGGCCGCGCGCGTCGAGCAAAAACGCGCCGAACGCGACTACGCCCGCGAGTTGCTCAACCGCAGCGAAGTGCGTGCCGAACGCGATGGTATCGCGGTGTTTGCCGATGCCGAACGCTTGACCGGCAAACCCGTGCAGACCGGTGAACGGCTGATGGAAATTGCCGACCCGAACCAGGCCGAACTGCGTATCGAACTGGCGGTGGGCGACGCGATATCGTTAGCGCCCGGTGCCGAGATCGCGTTGTTTCTCGACAGCGATCCCTTGAAGCGCCACCACGCGACGCTGGAGCGCTCGGCCTACGAGGCACAACCGACCGCTGGCGGGCAACTGGCGTATCGGCTCGACGCCAATTTCGTCGACGCACCGCCGCGCATCGGCCTGCGCGGTACGGCGAAAATATTCGGTGACCGTGCGCCGCTGGCGCTGTACCTGTTGCGTCGCCCATTGGCCGGTCTGCGCCAGAGCGTGGGCCTGTAAATGAACCTGCCGAGCCTGCGTGCCGACCTGCAACTGTCGCCCGCAGCGCCAGCATTGGACGGCTCGCCACGCTGGACCCTGGCCGACCCGGTGCGCGGGCGTTATTTCAAACTGGGCGCGGCGGCGATGCGCCTGTTGCGCCACTGGTCGCTGGGCGATGCCGATCAGGTCCTGCGTGCGGCCAATCGTGAGCCGGGCCTGCCGCTGGACGGCACCGAGCTTGAGCAATTGCTGGAGTTTCTCCGTGGGCACGATCTGATCAGTGCCCTCGACGATCAACAGCGCGCCAGCTACCGGCTCAAGGCCCTGGCGCAGAAACAGAGCCTGTGGCAAATCCTTCTGCATCAGTACCTGTTTTTCCGTATACCGCTGTGGCGTCCTGACGCCTTTCTCAATCGCGCCTGGCCGTGGCTGGAACGCTTCGGCCCACGTGTGTTGCGCTACGGTTTGCCGGCGACGTTGGCGCTTGGGGTGTTTCTGGTCTCGCGGGACTGGCAGCGGTTTATCGGCACCTTTCCGCACCTGTTCAGCCTCGGCGGCGCATTGGCGTTCGGCGTGGCGCTGTTTTTTGCCAAGCTGTGTCACGAGTTCGGCCACGCGTTCATGGCCAAGCGCGCCGGGTGTCGGGTGCAGAGCATGGGCGTGGCGTTCATGGTGCTGCTGCCGATGTTCTACACCGATGTCAGCGATGCCTGGCGCGTCAATGATCGTCGCGCACGGTTGTTGATTGGCGCCGGTGGCGTGATGGCTGAGTTGCTGTTGGCGTGCATCGCGCTGCTGGCGTGGTCGTTCTTGCCTGATGGCCCGGGACGCACGGCGGCGTTCATGCTCGCCAGCGCCACCTGGATCACCACGCTGGTGGTCAATCTCAATCCCTTCATGCGTTTTGACGGCTACTTTCTGATCAGCGATTTGTGGCAGGTCGACAACCTTCAGGGCCGGGCGTTTGCCTTGTGTCGCTGGCGCTTGCGCGAGTTTTTGTTCGGTTATGGCGCACCCGCGCCGGAGCCTTGGTCGCCGAAAATGCAACGGCGTTTGCTGATCTGGGGGTATGGCTCGTGGTTATGGCGTGCGGCGTTGTTTTTCGGGATCGCGTTGGCGGTCTATCACCTGTTCTTCAAGGTGTTGGGGATCTTCCTGATGCTGGTGGAACTGGTGTGGTTCATCTTTCTGCCGATCATGCGTGAGTGGCGCCAGTGGTGGAGCCGCCGCGAGCAGGCGCATGGCCCGCGCGTGTTGCTTTTCAGTCTGGCATTGCTGGGGTTGTTGCTGGTGCTAGTGGTGCCTTGGCGCAGCGCTGTGGAACTGCCAACGATGTTGCAGGCCGGACGTGCAAGCGCTCTGTATGCACCCACCGCGGCGCGGGTCAAAGCGGTGAAAGTGCAGGACGGTCAGAAGGTGGCCCAAGGGGATGTGCTGATCGAGCTGGAATCCCCGGATCTCGATTCGAAGCGCGCCATCGTGCGGCGGGAAATCCAGATCCAGCAGTTGCTGATGCGCCGGCAGGCCGGCCGCAGTGAAACAGCGGCGGACGCCGGTGTCGTTGAACAAAAACTGGCCGAAGCAGTGGCCGAATACCGCGGGCTCACCGCCCGACGTGAACGCCTGTTGCTGCGCGCCCCGCACGCCGGATATGTGCGTGATTTGCTGCCGAACCTGAGCGTCGGGCGCTGGATTTCGAGCAAGGATGCACTGGCCCGGGTCGTCGAGGACGGCACACGCATGCGCGGTTATCTGGCCGAAGCGCAGTTGTGGCGGGTCAAACCCGGCGCCAGCGGCCGGTTCATCGCCGACGACCCGATGCACCCGGCGCTCGCGGTGCAACTGGATGAAATCGACACCAACGGCGTGGCCTACGTCGATCAGGAAGCGCTGACGTCCGATCACCACGGGCCGATTGCTGTACGCCGCGATCAACAGCAACGGGCTGAACCGGTGCAGGCGCAATATGGCGCGCGCTTGAGTGTGCTCGATAGCGTGCCGACGCCGCCGCAACCGTTGCGCGGCGTGGTCGTGTTGCAGGGGCGCGGCGAGTCGTTGCTGGGTGTGGCATGGCGACGGATGGCGGCGCTGGGGGTCAGGGAAAGCGGTTTTTAACGGAGAGCGGCGATGACGGATAACGCAGCAGTGGCAGCAGAGGGATTGGTGGTGCGGCCTTCGCGGGCAACCGACGGGCCATTTCTGCAAAGCCTGTATCAAACGGCGCGGCCGGATCTGCAGTGGATCGACGGCGAGCCGGAACAGGTGCAGCAACTGGCCGCCCAGCAGTTTCAGGTGCAGGAGCAGGGCATGGGGGATAACTACCCCAACGCCATGCACTACGTGGTGGAAAAACTCGGCACGGCCATCGGTGCCTTGAGCACCGATTTCGGCGCCAACGAAATCCGCGTGTTGTATCTGGCGTTCATCCCGCCGACGCGTGGCCAGGGTTTTGGCCGCGCCGTGCTGCAAGGCGTGCAGAAAGCCGCGCAGCAGATTCGCTGCCCGGTGGCGACGGTGGTCTGGCGCAGCAATCCCCAGGCACGCCGGCACTATCTGGCACTGGGATTTGCCGTGGAAGAAAGCAATCCGGCCGCCGAAAGACTTGTCTGGTATCCCCAATAAACCCCCGGCAGGAGCCGGGTCTTGAACGGCAATGTTCAAGCGACATTCCCGGACGCGGACCCAGGCTACACAACCTTGCGTGAGGCTCAGTGATTTCGCCGGTTTGCTGGACGCGCCCTACCGCCACACCTTGCTGGGCATCCAGCAGGTCGTGATGCTCGGCGAACTGACCATCAACCAAGCCCTCGACAACCTCGACCCTGCGGCCTGAAATCCAAATCCCCCGGTGGGAGCAAACCCGCTCCCACCGGGGGATTGTTGTTGAGTCAGTTGAAGGTGATGTGGAAATAGCCCAACTGCGGATCCCGCCCCATCGGCGGCACCCGGGACACGAAGATGTCCTGCACTCGCCCGATTTCCGGCAGTTCCAGCGCACACAATCCGTCGACAAATTCAGTCGGCTCCAGACTTCTCAGTTCGACACTGAATGGCATTCGCTCGCTGTAGCGCATTTTTGCGGCGGGCTGCTCTTCGAGGTGTTCGATATGGATCTGCAGTGCACTGCCATCGGGCAGGTGCAGGGTGCCAATCCGGCCCAGCAGCGCCTGGAAATGTTGGCTTTGAACCGTTTGCAACATGGTTTCGCTCCAGCCAGTCAGGAAACCGGGGGAGGGTAGCCACCCCCGGCAGTCGGTCAGTTGCGGGACGGGAAAATGCCTTGCAGCGCGATGCTGAAGTTGAGCACCAGATACGGGTTCATGATCGCCATCGACTGGCCGTTGCCCGTGGGGGTGATGGTCCCGCTGATCGCGGTCTGCGCACCTTTGAGGGCGACGGGCGAAGCGCCTTGTGCGTCCGAGAAGATATTCGCCAGACCGGGCCCGGTGCCCGAAGCACCGATATAGGCGTTGGTGGCCGTCGGGGCGCCCAACGGGTTGCTCGCCGGGTTGGCCAGTTGCACGGTGGTGGTGGCCGTGAGGCCAGCCAGTGAGTGAGTGTGGTTCGGCAGATTATTGAGGGTCGGTATGACGGCTTCAGTGCCGGAAATTTCACCCATTACGCGAGTCGACAGGCCGGGACCGGTGCCCTGGCAGACCGGCATTCGGCTCTGCAGGTTGGGCAGTCCGAACGTCTGGACACCGTTGCCGCCATAGTTGGTGCCCAGCAACGCAAACAGCGCGCTGTATTGCGAAACACTCATCATCTGACCGTTGCACAAGGCCCAGCCGCTGGGCGCATAGTTGAAGGCAAACGTCAAAACAGTGCCCATGTAAACGTCCATAAAGTCCTCTCCCTTCTGATTGATGGTCGGCGGGCCGCGCGAGGATTCAGGCTGCGGTGATGCCTCCCCCTCCTTTGCCAGATTACGCCACGGCTCAGCGTAGACCCGGATCGGCGAGGTTGCCGAATGTCGTGAAACAGTACGCCGGCATCGACGGCTGTCGCGTGGCTGACCTAAAGTGACCGGCAGGTTTCGGGGGATCTGCATTAGCAGTGTTTTGCCACGGGCCAGAGGAAACAATGACGCTAAACAGAGTCACGCCGGTTGGCGACACGCAAGACCCCCAGGCAACACCCGGCTCCTGGTTCGGCAACTGGCGAGTGATCCTTTGGGCGAAAAAACAATGGCTGCTGCCCATCATGGCGCTGGCCGCGATTGTGCGTTTTTACGATTTGACGGCCGCCGCGATCTGGGGCGACGAAGGTTCCAGCCTGCTGCTGGCGCGTTATTCGCTGGGCGGGATCTGGAACCATGCGGCGTTCGATGTGCATCCGCCGCTGTACTTCATGCTGCTGCATGGCTGGATCGAACTGTTCGGTGACGGGATTTTCGCGATCCGTTGCCTCAGCGCGCTATTGGGTATTGCTGTGGTGGGCGCAGGGGTGTGGCTGGTGGATCGGTTGGCCACCCGCCGCGCCGCGATCATCGCCGGAGTGCTGCTGGCGTTGCTGCCCACGGCGGTGCGCTATAGCCAGGAAGTGCGCATGTATTCGCTGCTCGGGCTGTTGCTCATTGCGGCGAGCCTGGCGTTGGTCTACTGGATCAGACATGCGCAACGCAGGCGTTATCGGGTGTTTTACGTGCTGTTGATGAGCGCGGCGCTCTACACCCATTACTTCGCGGTGTTGGCGGCGTTGAGTCACTGGATTTATCTGGGCGTGATTCGTACCCAACGCGGTTATCGATTCCGGCATATTCAACAACTGCCATGGTGGCTGGCGAACCTGGCCATTGCCGGACTTTATCTGCCGTGGTTACCCAAACTGCTGAATCTGATGCAGCACATGGAACAGCTCAAGGCCGCTGGCGATGTGGGCTGGGAAGACCCCGTGAGCCTGACCTCGTTGCCGGCGATGATCTGGTCCTGGCTGATTCAGGATGATGGCGCAAACCTGCCGCTGCTGGTCTTCATCGCGATGCCAATGGCCTTGCTGGTGCTGGCCGGGGTGGCATTGGCCCGCGACCGCAGCGTGTCGCACGGCAGTGTGCTGCTGGCGCTCTACACCGGCCTGCCGCTGTTGCTGGTGTTTGCGGTGTCGTTCATCACCCCGGTGTTCATCGAACGCTACCTGACGGCGTTTGCGTTGGGCCTGCCGATGCTTGCGGCGTTGGCCATCGACCGTTTGTACAGTCGTGTACGGGGCCTGGCGCTGGCGGTGCTGGTGTCGCTGGTCGGGGTCGAACTGATTGGCGTGAACAACAACGCCACGGTCGACAGCAATGATCAACTCGACCATATGGTGAGTTACGTCAATCAGCACTTCCAGCCCGGTGACGGCATCGTCATCAGCGACATGCTCTGGTACCTGAGCTACGTCTATTACGATCAAACCGGCGCTCAAGTGCGTCTCTACACGCCACCCCGCGCGGACGGCCATTCGACGCGGCCGAACGAGTACGGTTTTGGCACGCTGGCCACCCCTGGCGTCTACCTCGACAGCTTGGCCGAACTGACGGGCTATCGCCGGGTCTGGCTGGTGGGAACGCTCGATGAACCTGGAGAATTCCTGCCATTGCCGGCGACTTGGCAAGTCGGCGCCGAGGTGCGCGCCGGTGGGGCGCAAGCGCGATTATTCGTCGTGAAGCCGGCAGTGGAATAAGTCCTGCGCGGACTTAATCGATTCACCTTTTTATTCGCGATAAAAATTTAACCGGTTAGTCCTTTTTGCTCTTGAATGATGTCAAAACACTACTAGTCGTAGGGTTGTTCTTGAACTACGCTTCGTCGAACAAAAGGACTTCCGATTACGGTGAATGGATTGCAGCAGTTCCACTTTGTCGCCGGTTTGCCGCGCTCAGGCTCGACCCTGCTTTCTGCGATCCTGTTGCAGAATCCGCGGTTTCACGCCGGTATGACCAGCCCGGTGGGCTCGCTGTTTGCCAGTGTGCTGGAGCAATGCAGCGCCGGCAGTGAGTTCGGCGCGGTGATCGACACCGAGACGCGCCGCCGTTTGCTGCGGGGTCTTTTCGATTCCTACTACGCCGACAAGACCGACAAACCGGTGGTGTTCGACACCAACCGTCAATGGAGCTCGCGGCTGCCCGCGCTCAACGACCTGTTCCCCAACGCCAAAATCATCGCTTGCGTGCGCAACGTCGCGTGGGTGATGGACAGCCTTGAACGCCTCTACCGCGCCAATCCTTACGAAAACACCAAGCTGTTCGGCGACGCCGTCGAGCGCAACACGGTCTACAGCCGCTGCGAAACCCTGGCTCAGCGTAACCGGCTGGTGGGTTTTGCCTGGGCGGCGCTCAAGGAAGCCTATTACGGCGAGCACGCCGACTCGCTGCTGATCATCGATTACGACTTGCTGACCCAGGCCCCGGAGCGGGTACTGCGGCTGGTCTACGATTTTATCGGCGAGCCATGGTTCGAACACGATTTTGACCATCTGGCGTACGACGCGCCGCAATTCGATCAAGCCCTGGGCGTTGCCGGCCTGCACAAGGTCAAACCCAAGGTCGCTCTGGAGTCGCGGCGCACGATTCTGCCGCCGGACCTGTTCAAGCAATACGCTGATTTGTCTTTTTGGCTCGATGGCTCAGCCAGCGCTGCCAATGTCATTCGTATGAAGTCCGACGCCGCGATCAGTTGATCGCGGCGTTTTTCATTGATGCGTCAATAACTGTGTTCGAATCCGGGTGAGCAGCATGTGGTGGAGCAAGCAGAAGTCGCGAGTAACCGAATGTCAGCAGACGCTTGCCGCGCCGATGATCATGTCGCTGGAGCCGCGCATGCTGTTCGACGGTGCCGTTGCGGCAACGGTGGCCGATACCGCTGCCCAGGCTGACAGCCACGCCACGGCGGATGCAGCGAAAACGCCGACGGCCGATCAGCCGGTGGCCAGCAAGGACACCCACGGTCAGGCCGATGCGACACCAGCCGCCAGCCCCGTCGCCGTGCCGGGTCAGAGCGTGGTGTTCGTCGATTCCCGGGTCAAGGACGCCGACAGCCTGCTCCAGGGCATTGCTCCCGGCACTCAGGTGGTGAAACTCGACGCGACCCAGGACGGCTTGCAACAGATCGCCGATTATCTCGATCAGCATCAAGGCGTCAGCTCGGTGCAGATCATTGCCCACGGCAACGCCGGCGATCTGTGGCTGGGCAACAGTTATCTGTCTGCCGACAACGTCGCGCAACGCAGTGCGATCCTCGGCGAAATCGGCAAGGACATGAACGTTGGCGGCGACATTCTGATCTACGGCTGCTACACCGTCGAGGGGGATCGCGGCTTGAGTTTCGTCGACTCGCTGGCGCAGCTGACCGGCCGGGATGTGGCCGCTTCGAACAACCGCACCGGTGTCGGCGGCGACTGGGATCTGGAAATTGCCACCGGCACCATCGAAAGCGCCAACGTCCTGTCGACCAAGGCCATGAGCGAATATCAGTGGGGCCTGGCCACCTGGACCGCGACTAACAACCTCGACTCGGGTGTCGGCTCGTTGCGTACCGCACTGGCGTCTGCGCAAAACGGCGACATTGTCACGTTCAACGCCGGCATGACCGTGCAGCTCAACTCCGAGTTGTTGATCAACAAGAACATCACCGTCGATGGCGATCTGAATAACGACGGCGTGGCTGACGTGACCCTCGATGGGCAATACAAGACCCGTGTGGTGGAAGTCACTTCCGGCAGCACCGTGACACTGGACGGGCTGGTGATTACCAAGGGACTGGTGGCCGGCAACGGCGGTAACGGTGGCGCGGCAGCGGCGGGCGCCATGGGTGGCGGGATTTTCAACGCCGGCATTCTTACGCTCAATAACGTGACGGTGACTGCCAACGCCGCTTCCGGTGGCGGCGGTGGTGGTGGCGTGTCCGGTGGATACTCCGGCGGCGGCGGCGGTGGCGGCGGTGGGATCGGTGGCGGTAACGGTGGCCATGGCGGTTCGACAGGCCCAGGCAACTTGAGCTATGCCGGTGGGGCCGGCACTGCCAATACCGGTGGTTATGGCGGCGGCTACACCCAGAACGACATGGGCGGGCGCGGCGGTACCAACATTGGCGGCGTCGGCGGCAATGGCGCCTCCGGCTACAGTCACGGCGGCAACGGCGGCTCCGCGACCAATGGCACGCTGTCCATTGGTGGCGGCGGTGGTGGTTCGGGCTGGAACGCGGTCGGCGGCGTTGGTGGCAGCGCGGCCGGCGGTATTTACAACGCCTCGACCGGCACCTTGAAAGTCATCGGCACGTCAGTCATCAGCAACAACCTCGCGGCGGGTGGTGGCGGCGGTGGGGGTGGCAGCGGCGGCAACCTTGCCAACGGCGGTGATGGTGGCCGTGGCGTCGGGGCCATCTGGAACAACGGCGGTACGGTATTGATCACCGCTGCCAACGTCGCCGCCATGACCGGCAACGCGGCGGCCAGTGGTGTTGGCGGTCCTTCAAACAGCGGCTCGGCAGGCGCTTCGCCCAGTTCCACGGCTGCGGTTTACAGTACCGGCGGCACGTACAACCCCAACTACGTCGAGCCACCGACCGCGACCATCGTACTGGCGGACAGCGCCCTGAAAATTGGCGAAACCTCGCTGGTGACCATCACCTTCAATACGGCAGTCACCGGTTTCACCAATGCCGACCTGACCATCGCCAACGGCACGTTGACGGCCGTGAGCAGCAGCGATGGCGGAATCACCTGGACCGCGACTTTCACGCCGACCAACGGGATTGCCGACACCACCAACGTCATCACTCTGGACAACACCGGTGTGGCGACCGTCTCTGACGGTACCGTGGGTATCGGAACCACCAATTCCAGCAACTATGTGATCGATACCCAGCGCCCGACAGCCACTGTCGTTGTCGCTGACACGGCCCTGAAAATCGGTGAAACGTCGCTGGTGACCATCACCTTCACTGAAGCGGTCAGCGGTTTCACCAACGCCGACCTGACCATCGCCAACGGTACGTTGTCCGCCGTGAGCAGCAGCGACGGAGGTATTACCTGGACGGCGACGTTTACGCCGAGCGCCGGTGTCACCGACACCACTAACGTGGTCACGCTGGATAACACCGGGATCGCTGATCTGGCCGGTAACGCCGGCAGCGGTACGACCGATTCCAACAATTACGCGATCGACACTGTGCGCCCGACGGCCACCCTTGTCGTCGCGGACACCGCGCTCAAGGCTGGGGAAACCTCGCAGGTCACCATCACGTTCAGCGAGGCCGTGACCGGTTTCACCACCGCCGATCTGTCCGTGGCCAACGGCAGCGTGAGCGGTTTGAGCAGCAGCGACGGCGGGATCACCTGGACGGCGACCTTCACGCCAACCAATAACGTCAGCGATACCACCAACCTGATCACCCTGGACAACACCGGTATCTCCGATCTGTCCGGCAATGCCGGCAGCGGCACCACCGATTCGAACAACTACGCCATCGACACGCAGCGTCCGACCGCGACCATCGTCGTCGCCGACAACGCCTTGAGAATCGGCGAAACCTCGTTGGTGACCATCACCTTCTCTGAAGCCGTGACGGGTTTCAGTAATGCCGACCTGACCATCGCCAATGGCACGCTGAGCGCCGTGAGCAGCAGCGATGGGGGGATCACCTGGACGGCAACCTTCACGCCGACCGCCAACATTACCGATGCCACCAACCTGATCACCCTGGACAACAGCGGGGTCAGTGACTCGAACGGCAATGCCGGCAGCGGCACCACCGACTCCAACAACTACGCCATCGACAACCAGCGCCCGACGGCCACCGTCGTGTTCGCCGACACTGCCTTGAAAATCGGCGACACATCGTTGGTGACCGTCACCTTCTCCGAAGCGGTGAACGGGTTCAGCAACGCCGATCTGACCATCGCCAATGGCACGCTGACGGCCGTGAGCAGCAGCGATGGCGGTGTCACCTGGACGGCAACGTTCACCCCGACCAGCAATATCACCGACGCCACCAACCTGGTGACCCTGGACAACACCGGCATCGCTGACCTGGCCGGTAACGCCGGCAGCGGCACCACCGATTCGAACAACTACGCCATCGACACGCTACGCCCGACCGCGACCATCGTGCTGGCCGATACCAGCCTCAGTGCCGGTGAAACCTCGCTGGTGACCATCACCTTTTCCGAGGCAGTGACAGGCTTCACCAACGCCGATCTGAACATTCCCAATGGCACGTTGACCGCCGTGAGCAGCAGCGATGGCGGCATCACCTGGACGGCGACGTACACGCCCACACTCGGGGTCAACGATACGAGCAACGTTATAGGCCTGAACAACACCGGCATCGCTGACCTGGCCGGTAACGCCGGCACCGGCGTCACCAACTCCGGCAATTTCGTGATCGACACGATGGTGCCGACGGCCACGATCGTGGTCGCCGACAACAGCCTGAGCATCGGCGAGACCACCACGGTGACGATCACCTTCTCCGAGGCCGTGATGGGCTTCAGTAATGCCGACCTGACCATCGCCAACGGCACGCTGAGCGCCGTGAGCAGCAGCGACGGCGGCATTACCTGGACGGCGACCTTTACCCCGAGCGCCAATATCACCGACGCGACCAACCTGATTACCCTGGACAATACCGGGGTGCAGAGCGGGTCTGGCAACGTGGGGGTCGGCACCACTGATTCGAATAATTACGCCATCGACACCCAGCGTCCGACCGCGACCATTGTGGTGGCGGACACGGCGTTGGGCGTTGGCCAGACCACCACGGTGACCATCACCTTCAGCGAGGCGGTGACCGGGTTCACCCTGGCTGACCTGACCGCCGAAAACGGCACACTTTCCGGGCTGAGCACCTCGGACAACATCACTTATACCGCGACGTTTACCCCAGCGGCCGGCATCACCGACACCAGCAACCTGATCACCCTGGACAACACCGGTGTCGTTGACGGGGCAGGCAATGCCGGGAGCGGCACCACCGATTCGAACAACTACGCCGTCGACAGTCAGCGTCCGACCGCCACGATCGTCATGAGCGACAACGATCTGCGCCCCGGTGAAACAGCGACCGTGACCATCACCTTCAGCGAAGCGGTGACCGGTTTCGACAATTCCGACCTGAGCGTCGCCAATGGCACGCTGAGCAACGTGTCGTCGAGCGACGGCGGTATCACCTGGACGGCTACGTTTACCCCGACCATTGGCGTCAGCGACTTCACCAACCTGATCACCCTGAACAATACCGGCATCAGCGATCTGGCCGGTAATGCCGGCACCGGCTCCACCAACTCGGGCAATTACGCGGTGCTGACCGAAGTGCCGACCGCAACCATTGTTGTCGCAGACACCGCGCTCAAGGCCGGGGAAACCTCGACGGTGACCATTACCTTCAGCGAGGCCGTCGCAGACTTCAGTAACGCTGATCTGACCATCGTCAATGGCGCCCTGAGCAACGTCGTGAGCATTGACGGCAGCATTACCTGGACGGCGACGTTCACACCCACCGGCAATATCACTGACACGACCAACGTCATCACCCTCGACAACAGCGGTGTGGTCAATATATCGGGCAACAGCGGCGTGGGCACCACGGACTCGAATAATTTCGCGATCGACACCGCACTGCCCACTGCCACGATCGTGGTGGCCGACAATCGCCTGGGCATCGGCGAAACCACCACCGTGACGATCACCTTCAGTGAAGCGGTGAGCGGCTTTGACCTGTCGGACATCAGCGTCGCCAACGGCACGCTGTCGAACCTGAGCAGCAGCGATGGCGGCATCACCTGGATCGCCACGCTGACGCCGACTGCCAACGTCAATGATGCGACCAACCTGATCGTGATCGACACTGCCGGCGTGCAGGACCTGGCCGGCAACCTCGGTGCGAGCATCGCCATCTCCAATAATTACGTGCTCGACGCGACCCGGCCAACGGTGAGCATCGTGGTCGCCAACCCGACTCTGGGTATCGGCCAGACCACCACTGTGACGTTCACCTTCAGCGAGGCGGTGAGCAACTTCGACCTGTCCGACCTGAGCGTGACCAACGGCGAATTGAGCAACCTGAGCAGCAATGACGGCGGCAAAACCTGGACCGCCATGTTCACGCCAACCGCCAATGTGACCGACCCGAGCAATTTCATCGCGCTCGACACGAGCAACGTCACGGATCTGGCGGGCAACGTCGGCAGCACCGTGGCGGTGTCGAACAACTATGCCCTGGATAGCGAACGGCCGACCGCCACGGTGGTGGTCGCCAATCCGAACCTGGGTGTTGGCCAGACCTCGCAGGTGACGATCACCTTCAATGAGGCGGTCAGCGGTTTTGATCTCTCTGATATCAGTGTCGCCAATGGCACCTTGTCCAACCTGAGCAGCAACGACGGCGGCAAGACCTGGACTGCGACCCTGACGCCAAGCGCCAATGTCAGCAGCGCCAGCAATGCGATTACCGTCAACCGGGGCGGCGTCAGTGACCTGGCGGGCAATAGCGGCAGCGGTGTGAGCCAGTCCGGCAACTACGTGGTGAACACGGCTACGACGCCGACCTTCGTGGTCTCGCCGAATCCACAGTTCCGCAGCAGTGATCCGGTGACGTTCCCCGATGTGCCTTACACCGCGCTGCAACCGATCGTGTTCAGCGCCCCGACGGGCGACCTTGGCTCACCGCTGACTTTTACGCCGTTGTTCGAACAACGGGTGATCGGCAACGGCATCCGCCCCCTGGGCGACATATTCATGAACCACGGTGCCCTGAGCCCGAGTTTCCTTGCTCAGGTGTTCAGCAGCAGTGACAACGTTGGTGACGGCGCCGGCCATGGTTTCCTTGGCTTTGGCGGCGGTGATGGCGGGGTGTTCGGCACCAGCACGCTCTCCAGTCTGTTCAATCAGAACAGCGAGGCCGCGCGTGATTCGCTGAATGCCTTCGGCAGCCATTCGATCAAGGCTGGCGATGTTTCCCAAGGGCTGCGTGGCGTGTTTGGCGCCCCGTCTCTGGTTGAGCAACTGCAGCAACTCAAAGACAGCGAGCAGCACCGGGTCGACAACCTGGCGTCCGCTCTGCAACAGGCCGGCATCAGCGAAATATCGGCCTGACAACACACAACTACTTAACACTGAGCGGGACCTAGGGGCGATCCACGGATGAAAAGAAGTCAGAAGTTGTTCGGCGCCAGCCTGCTGGCGCTGGCGATCAGCGGGTGTGCAGTCACCAGCGAACCGATTGAGCGCAGTGTCAGTGAGCAGCGGGCCAGAACCGACCTGCAAAACATGTACAAGGATCAGGAACCGCTGCGCGGCCCCCTGACGCTGCATCAGGCCATGGCCCGCGCAGTGAAGTACAACCTTGAAGGCCGCTTGAAGATCATGGAGGAAGCGCTGGCCAAGCGGCAGCTCGACCTCGCCAGTTTCGACATGTTGCCGCGCATGGCGCTGGATGCCGGGTATGTGGGGCGTAACAACGTCAGTGCTTCCAGTAGCCAGAGCGTGCGCACCGGCACCCAGTCGCTGGAACCGTCGACCTCGCAGGATCGTGATCGCGAAGTGGCGGATCTGACCATGGTCTGGAACGTCCTCGACTTCGGTGTCAGCTATATCAGCGCCAAACAGCAGGGTGACCAGCGCCTGATCGTGCAGGAGCGTCGGCGCAAAGTGATCAACACCATCGTCCAGGATGTGCGCTCGGCGTACTGGCGAGCGATGGCCGCCGAACGTCTGCTCAAGCAGATCGACAGCCTGATGGCGCGGGTCGACACGGCCCGGAAAAACAGCCAGAGCATGAGCGAGCAGCGCATTGGCGACCCGGTTCAGGCCTTGGGTTATCAGCGCTCACTCATCGAAGCCACGCGGCAATTGGAGGAGCAGCGCCGTGCGCTGTCGCTGGCGAAAACCGAACTGGCCACCCTGATCAATCTGCCGCTGGGCACAAATCTCACGTTGGCCACTGATGATGGTTATCAGGTTCCCGAACTCAAGGTCGATCTGGCGAAACTCGAACAGGAGGCTTTGACCAGCCGTCCGGAACTGCGCGAGCAGGATTACCAGACGCGCATCAGCGCCGCCGAGACCCGCAAAGCCATGCTGCGCTTGCTGCCGGGTCTGGAGTTTTCGGCCGGCGGGCATTACGACAGCAACTCGTTCCTCGTCGAGCAAGGCTGGGCCGACTACGGCGTGAAAATCACCTGGAACCTGTTCAACGTGATCTCTGCTCCGGCGGCGATCAACGTCGCCAAGGCCGGCGAAGAAGTCGCCACTGCACGGCGTCAGGCAATGTCGATTGCAGTGCTGGCGCAGCTCTATGTGGCCAATGCCAACTATCAAGAGGCGTTGCGCCAGTTCAAGACCAGCCAGCAGTTGTCCGACATTGACGGGCAAATCGTTGGCCAGTTGCGCAATCGTCATCAGGCCGCCGGCATTGGTGAGCTGGAGTTGATTCAGGGTGAGCTGAACAACCTGCAAGCCGACCTGCGTCGTGATCTTTCTTACGCCGACCTGCGCAATGCCTACGGCCAGATCTTCGCCAGTGCCGGGCTCGATCCGTTACCGGATCAAGTGCAGTCCACGGACGTGCAGGCGATCGCCAACGCACTGGCCAATCGTGAGTCGGCGTGGGCGGCGGGGGATATCTCGTTGCCAGTGGTGGCGAATGCCTCCGCGCAATGACGTGCTGGCGCCAAGCGCCAGCATCAGCCGTATGCAGCGCGAGGTCCGCAATGGCCATCGCGGTGCGGCCATTCTGCTGACCGGTTTGCCGGCGGCGGGCAAATCGACGCTGGCTCAAGCGCTGCACGCCACGATGTTCGGGTGTGGCTGGCAAACGGTGGTGCTTGATGGCGATAGCTTGCGTACCGGGCTCAATCGCGATTTGGGATTCAGTGACGCGGATCGCCAGGAAAACATTCGCCGCGCCAGCGAGCTCGCCGCTTTGCTGGTGGAAAATGGTCAGATCGTGATTCTGGCAATGATTGCGCCATTGGCCGAACTGCGAGAAATGTTTGCCCAGCGTTTGGGCGAGGACTATCGCGAGGTCTGGTGCAGCGCCTCATTGGCAGTGTGCGAGCAGCGTGATCCGAAAGGGCATTACGCTCGGGCGCGACGGGGTGAGTTGGCCGGGTTTACCGGGGTCTCGGCACCGTATGAGCCACCGTTGCAGGCCTCGTTGGTGCTCGATACGGGTACGCAGACCGTTGAGGCCTGCCTTGATCGTCTGTTGACCTGGCTCGGTGATTGCTCGGTGCTGCCCAAGACATGAGCCGTCCGGCGTATTCGCGACTGCCGGTGCCGGTGGATTTGCCACTGTTGTTACAAGCGCTGGCGGCGATTGCCGAAGACGCCTGGCGCAGTCACTTCAACACGCAATATTTCTCGGGAGACTGGAGCGGCGTGGCGCTGATTTCGGCGGCCGATGCGCTGACCGAATTGTCGCCCGGACGCGGTCAACCGTTACTGCGCGCGCCTTGGCTGCTGGATGAACGCTGGCGCCACGGTCTGCGGGATTTGCCGCTGGACATCGTCAGTGCGCGATTGTTGCGGTTGGGCCCCGGTGGGCGAATTCATGAGCACCGCGACTACGATCTCGCCGAGCCGGACGCCGATGTGCGCCTGCACATTCCGTTGCTCAGTCCACCCGATGTGGATTTCTGGCTCGACGGTCAACGTGTGCCGATGATGGCGGGGCAATGCTGGTTTCTCGATCTGGCACGACCGCATCGGGTGGTTAACCGCGATACCTCGACGCGGGTTCATCTGGTGCTCGATTGCCGGCCTGGCGCCTGGCTTGCACGGATGATTGATGAAGGGCTGCCGAGTACGCCTCCAGCGCAATGGGCCGACACGGCGCTGCAGCGTTTTCAGCGACTGGTCGCTGAGGATGCCTCGCTGTCCTCAACCTTGCGGGCACTCAACGACCCTGAACAGTTCATCACGCGAACCCTCGAACTGGCCGCCGAACAGGGCTTGCCGTTCTCTAGCGAGGAACTGCGCGCGGCGATGCGCCAGGGACGGCGGCAATGGAACGAACAATGGAGCGGCTGAACCTGGACGGCTGGTTACCGGTGCGTGTCTGGCCGGTCGCAGGGCGTTGGCAGGTGGATTGGTGCTGGTTCGGCGATACGCCACTGCATCAGCCCTTTTTTCGCGACGCGGTCGAGGAGGCGTTGCGCCTGCCGTTCAATCAGGCATTTCGTCGACAGACGCCGCTGTCGGCGCTGACCGATTGGCAGGCGCAAAGTCCGGGGGCGCCGCCGAGCGCATTCATTTTGCACGCCTCGCGCTGCGGTTCGACGCTGATCAGCCAGATGCTCGCCCGGCTCGATGACCACATCGTCGTCTCGGAACCACCGCCGCTGGACGCCTTGTTGCGCAGCGATCTGCCGGCGTCTGAACGTCGAGCCGCTATCAGCGGATTGCTCTCGGCTTACGGGCAGCGTCGTCGAGGCGTGGAGCAGCGGTTGGTGATCAAGCTTGATGCGTGGAACATCGGTGAGTGGCCGCTCCTGCAAGACTGTTTTCCTGATACGCCATGGTTGTTTCTGTATCGCGACCCGTTGGAAATCGCCGTTTCCCACCTGCGCCGCCCGGGCATGCACATGGTGCCGGGCATGCTCGGCGACTGCGTGCTGGAGGACGGTTTGCCGTTTGAGGGGCGTGAAGATTTCATTGCCCGGCGCTTGGGTCGATTGCTGGAGGCGGGTAGGACGCAATGCGAAGTGTCAGGTGGGCTGCCCGTCAATTACAGCGAGTTGCCCGGGGCGATGGCAGGGCGATTGGCAAGTTTTTTTCAGTTGAGCGCTGAGCAGCTTCAGCAGGCGTTCGCGGCGACGGCGCAACATGCCAAGCAGCCCTCACGGACGTTCGTCGCCGACAGCGACGAAAAGCGCGGCGCGGCTTCGGCGTTGTTGCACAGGCATGTGCAACATTTCGCGCACGCGCCCTATGAAGCGCTGGAACGCTTGCGTCATCTCAGGACTTGGCCGACAAATCCGCCATCCCCTTGAGTAACTCGATCGGCAGCGGAAAGACGATGGTCGAACTCTTGTCGCCGGCAATCGAACTCAAGGTCTGCATATAACGCAACTGCATGGCCCCTGGCTGACGGCCGAGCATTTCGGCGGCCTGCATGAGTTTTTCCGAGGCCTGCAACTCGCCTTCGGCGTGAATCACCTTGGCCCGTCGTTCCCGTTCGGCTTCGGCCTGTTTGGCGATGGCGCGCACCATCGACTCATTGAGGTCGACGTGCTTGATCTCAACGTTGGCGACCTTGATGCCCCACACGTCAGTCTGGGCGTCGAGCACTTGCTGGATGTCGATGTTCAACTGCTCGCGCTCGGCCAGCAATTCATCCAGCTCATGCTTGCCCAGTACCGCACGCAGGGTGGTCTGAGCCAACTGGCTGGTGGCGGAGAGGAAGTTCTCGACCTGAATGATCGCCTTTTGTGGGTCGAGCACGCGAAAGTACAGCACTGCATTGACCTTCACCGAAACGTTGTCGCGGGTGATCACATCCTGCGGCGGTACATCGAGAACGATGGTGCGCAAGTCGACCCGAACCATTTGCTGAACCACCGGAATCAGCAGGATCAGCCCGGGACCTTTGACTTGCCAGAAGCGCCCGAGCTGGAACACCACGCCGCGTTCGTATTCGCGCAGGATGCGAAACGTCGACGCGGCGAGGGCGATCACCAATAACAGCAGCGCGAAAAAACCGATTTGCAGACCCATGATCACTCTCCGTGTCGAGCCGCGTCAGCCGCGGCGACTTTCAGCAGTAAGCCCTTGCGCCCCACTACGCGTACCGATTGTCCGCTGTGCAGCGGTGTCGCGCTGTGCACCTGCCATTGCTCACCTTGCAGGTGTATCCAGCCGTGATGGGCATCTTCAGTCTGCACCGTGGTTATTGCCGTCACACTGCCGACCAGGCCGGCATCGCCACTGACGGCGTGGCGCGGTCGGGTTTTCAGGGCGCGGATGATCAGCGCAAGCAACAGCAAAGCGCTGACCAGACCCAGACCGATCATCATCGGCACCGGCAAGTCAGCATTGCCCAGCATCAGCGCGCCAATCACGAACATGATGATCCCGCCCAGACCAATCACGCCGTAATTGGGCAGTGCGGCTTCGGCAATCAGAAAAACGATACCGAGGGTGACCAGCCAGAGGCCGATCGGGTTGACCGACGACAGTGGAACATCGGCGGCGATCGCCGAGCTGCTCAACAGCAGTAACCAGAGAAACGCACAACATCGACTGTTCACGTGACCCTCCGGGCGCGTCATGGGTGTGCTTCTTTGAGTCTAGTTGAGCCTTGAACTGGTTGAATGTTGATCAGTGTGCGGATGTGTCCAGTGAGCGGATTTTCCTGCGCCTGCAACTCGCCGAACTAGACTCAAACACACCGCTACAACCGTTCCAATGCAGCGCCGAGGTGCATCAGGCCGGGAGTTGAGTCATCAGGTTTTGTGGTGTTCGCGTTGGCGCTTTCGCGCGCAAGCCCGCTCCCACAGGTGACCGCGACCCCTTGGATGCCGCTCGCGAATAATCGCCCGGACACCATGTTCCCAAGGAGTTCCCCCATGGAAAGCCCCACCCATAGCCTGCCATCCCTGTTCAAACAACTCGGCCTGGACAACGACCCCGTCAGCATCGACCAATTCATCACGAGCCATTCTCCGCTCAAACCCGAATTGCACCTGGCAGACGCGTTTTTCTGGACCAAGAGTCAGGCTGATTTTTTGCGCGACGAAATTCTGGACGATGCCGATTGGGCGGAGGTGGTTGATCAATTGAATGTGTTGTTGCGTACGGGGCGGTAGGCCTGACCGAAGGGTGATCACTTCCTGCCGGATGGATGCCAGCCGATGTTTACGAAGCAATGATGGAACGGCTTGATGATTTGGAACTGGCAGAAATCATTCGCTCCGAGATCAATTGAAAAAAGAAGCTCGCCGAAAGATTGGCGCTGCCGAGAGTCCCGGCTGATGCACTCCACGGGATGCCCAACTGTTACAAAATCAAACTCAAAACGTCGGGTTACCGTTTGGTCTATCAAGTAATCGATGAGCGAGTTGTCGTCGCTTCAGGTCAGCGTGAGCGCAGCAGAGTTTACGAGAAGGCCCAAAAACGCTAACAGGTCCCCACCTCGTCGTTTCTCTTCGGCTGACAATCACTTTGTTTCAAAACTTGACTGAATTTCCCTCGCAATGCGATATTGATAGTTAGCAAACTAACAGTGTGCCTTGTCCCGTGCCCGATACCCTCGACGCTCTCCAGATGAACATCAGCAGTGCCATGGTGGTGGCCGCCAGGCATTGGCGCAAGATCTGCCAGACCACGCTGGTCAACTATGGAATCTCCGAAGCCTGCGCCGTCCCTTTATTGATGATCGGGCGTTTGGGTGAGGGTGTGCGTCAGGTGCAGGTGGCGCAGGCGGCCGGGATGGAGAGCCCGTCGCTGGTGCGTCTGCTCGATCAGTTGTGCCAATCGGGTTACGTGCGCCGCACCGAGGATGTGCAGGATCGCCGCGCCAAATGCCTGAGCCTGACCGACACCGGTCGTGAGCTGGTGCACGCGGTGGAAGTCGAACTGGTGCGCCTGCGTCACGAAGTGCTCGACGGGATTGATCAGAGCGATCTGGAAGCTACGCTTCGGGTACTCAGGGCTTTTGAGGCGGCGAATCCGCCGCTGGTGGTCAATTCTTGAACGGTTTTTTCTCAGGCATTCCGCCGACCCGCGACTGGTTCTACGGAGTTCGTACTTTTGCCGCGTCGATGATCGCGTTGTACATCGCCTTGCTCATGCAAATGCCGCGTCCGTATTGGGCGATGGCCACGGTGTACATCGTCTCCAGCCCGTTCCTCGGGCCGACCAGCTCCAAGGCGTTGTACCGTGCAATCGGTACCTTTCTCGGCGCAGCGGCGGCGGTTTTTTTCGTGCCGATGTTCGTGCAGAGCCCTTATGTGCTGGTAGTCGTCATCGCGCTGTGGACGGGTATTTTGCTGTTTCTATCCCTGCATTTGCGCACCGCCAACAGTTACGCGCTGATGCTTGCCGGCTACACCTTGCCGCTGATTGCCTTGCCGGTGGTGGATAACCCGCTGGCGGTGTGGGATGTCGCACAAGCACGTACCGAAGAGATTTTCCTCGGCATTGCCGTCGCCGCTGTGGTCGGCGCGATGTTCTGGCCACGCCGCTTGGCGCCGGTGTTCAACGATGCCGTCGGTAAATGGTTCATCGATGCGACCAGCTACAGCCTGAAGTTTCTCAGCCGCGACGTGCAGCCTGAAGCAGTCACGGCCCTGCGCATGGCCATGGTGGCCAATTTCAACAGCCTGGAATTGATGATCGGCCAGTTACCCCATGAAGGTTCGCTGCCGCAAACCGTGCGCAATACCAAGGAACTGCGCGGGCGCATGATCCATCTGTTGCCGGTCATCGACGCCCTCGAAGATTCGCTCTACGCCCTCGAGCGGCGCACCCCGGAACTGGCAGAACAGTTCGCGCCGCTGTTGGCGGCGACCCGTGACTGGCTCGCTCACCAGGACGCCGATCTGCAACGCTGGCAAGCCCTGAAAGACCAGCTCCAGGCCCTGCAACCGAGCACGCAGGCGCTGGAGGATCGCAGACAATTGCTCTTCTCCAACGCGATCTATCGCCTCGGTGAATTCATCGATCTGTGGCAAGACTGCCGCAGTCTGCAGGCGGCGATTGTGTGTGAGCGTCAGGACAGCTGGCGCGCGGTGTATCGCCACTGGCGCCTCGGTCGCCTGACGCCGTTTCTTGATCGCGGGCTGATGCTCTATTCGGTGGCCTCGACCATTCTGGCGATCATCGTCGCTTCGCTGCTGTGGATTCTGCTGGGCTGGCCGGACGGCGGCAGCGCAGTGATTCTGGCGGCGGTGGCGTGCAGCTTCTTCGCCTCGATGGACGACCCGGCGCCGCAGATCTACCGGTTCTTTTTCTGGACGGGCATGTCGGTGCTGTTCGCCAGTCTGTATCTGTTTCTGATTCTGCCCAACCTGCATGACTTCCCGATGCTGGTCCTGGCGTTTGCCATCCCGTTCATCTGCATCGGTACCCTGACGGTGCAGCCGCGTTTCTACCTCGGCATGCTCCTGACGCTGGTCAACACCTCATCGTTCATCAGCATTCAGGGCGCTTACGATGCGGACTTTTTCGCCTTCGTGAATTCCAACCTGGCGGGGCCGATGGGCCTGTTGTTCGCGTTCATCTGGACGCTGGTGGCGCGCCCGTTCGGCGCCGAGCTGGCGGCCAAGCGCCTGACCCGTTTCAGTTGGAAAGACATCGTCGACATGACCGAGCCGGCCAACCTTGCCGAACACCGCAAGTTGGGCGTGCAGTTGCTCGATCGCCTGATGCAGCACCTGCCGCGTCTTGCCCTCACCGGCCAGGACACCGGCATCGCCATGCGTGAAGTGCGCGTGGGTCTGAACCTGCTCGATTTGCTCGCCTACACCCCACGGGTCACCGGCGTGCCGAAGGCGCTGTTGCAGCAAGTGGTGGTCGAGGTCGGCGAGTACTTCCGCGCCTGCCTCAAGGCTGGCGAACGCCTGCCGGCGCCGAGTCCGTTGCTGATGACCATGGACCGCACGCGCCGTGCACTCAATGGCCACGGCGACGAAGAAACCCGTTTCCACCTGTTGCACGCCTTGAGCGGTCTGCGTCTGGCGCTGTTGCCCGGCGTCGAATTCGTTTCCAGCGCCGAGCCCGAAGAACCGTTGCCCGATGGAGCGCCCCTATGATTGGTGATCTGGACATCAGCGGCATCTTTCTGCCGACCTTGCTGGTGTTGATGGGCATCACGTATGTGCTGTTTTTGCTGGTGCATGGCGTGCTGACACGTCTGCACTTTTACCGTCTGGTCTGGCACCGGGCATTGTTCAACGTGGCCCTCTACGCCGTGCTGCTGTACGGCGTGGACTCACTCAGTCGATACCTGATGACATGAAAAAACCGTTTTTGACCATCGGTCGCGTGGTACTGACCCTGCTGATCGTGACTTTTGCCGTTGTCCTCGTCTGGCGCATGGTGATGTATTACATGTTTGCGCCGTGGACCCGTGACGGCCACATCCGTGCCGACATCGTGCAGATTGCCCCGGACGTCTCCGGGCTGATCCAGCAGGTCGAGGTGAAAGACAACCAGTTGATCAAACGGGGTCAGGTGCTGTTCAGCATCGACCAGGATCGATTCAAACTGGCCCTGCGCCAAGCCAAAGCGGCCGCCGCCGATCGCGAGGAAACGCTCGCGCAAGCACAACGCGAAGCCAAGCGTAATCGTGGCCTGGGCAACCTGGTGCCGGCTGAGCAACTGGAAGCAAGCCAGTCTCGCGTGGCCCGTGCGCAGTCGGCACTGGCCGAAGCGCGGGTGACGGTGGACAGCGCCCAGCTCAACCTCGACCGCTCGGTAATCCGCAGCCCGGTGGACGGTTACGTCAACGACCGGGCGCCGCGTGCTCAGGAATTCGTTACCGCCGGGCGTCCGGTGCTGTCGGTGGTCGACAGCAACTCGTTTCATATCGACGGCTATTTCGAAGAGACCAAACTCGACGGCATCCATGTCGGCCAGTCGGTGGATATCCGCGTGGTCGGCGACCGCGCCAGGCTGCGCGGGCATGTCGAAAGCATCGTCGCCGGCATCGAAGACCGTGACCGCACCAGCGGCAGTAACCTGCTGCCCAACGTCAACCCGGCGTTCAGTTGGGTGCGCCTGGCGCAGCGGATTCCCGTACGTATTGCCTTTGATGAGGTGCCGGCGGACTTCCGCATGATCGCCGGGCGTACCGCCACTGTTTCGATCATCGGCGATCAAAAACAGGAGTCCGCGCCATGAACAGGGCCCTGCTGATCGCAGGCTTGGGCGTGATGCTCTCGGCCTGTCAGATGGTCGGGCCGGACTATCAGGTGCCCGAGGACGCGGCGGTCCAGCGCAAGGATTTTCAGGGTGAATTGGCGGTGGCCGGCAAACCCGTGGTGTCGGCGCCGGTGCCAGCGCACTGGTGGCGGTTGTACAAGGATCCGCGCCTAGATCAACTGGTGCAGCAAGCCATGGCCTCCAACACGGATCTGCGCGTGGCGGCAGCGAACCTTGCGCGGTCTCGCGCTCAAGTCGACGAGGCCGAGGCCGCGGGTGGCTGGAGCGCCGGGGTGAAGATGGGCGCACAGCGTTTGCAGGAATCCGGTCAGGCATTTTTGCTGCCAGAGAAAGTGCCAGTGGCCAACGTCGCCGACATAGGCCTCAGCGCTTCGTATCAGTTTGACCTGTGGGGCACCCTGCAACGCGGGATCGAAGGCGCGAAGGCCAATGCCGATGCGACTCAAGCCGCTGCTGACACCGCACGGATCACATTGGTGGCCGACGTGGTTCGCGCCTATACCCAGGTTTGCGCGGCCAATGAAGAGCGAGAAATCGCCCAGCATTCCCTCGACTTGCAATCGCAAAGCACCACGCTGACGCAGCGCTTGCGCGATGCCGGGCGTGGTGATGAAACCCAGGTCACCCGCTCGCAAACCCAATTCAAATCCTTGCGCGCTGAAATGCCGCGTTATGAAGCAGCGCGTCAGGCCGGGCTGTTTCGCCTGTCGATGCTGCTGGCCAGACCGGTCGATCAGTTGCCGGCCGGCACCGCGACCTGCGCCGAGTTGCCGAAAATCGCCCAACGGGTGCCGGTCGGCGATGGCGCCGCGCTGCTCAAGCGCCGCCCGGATATTCGTCAGGCGGAACGGCGTCTGGCGGCCTCGACGGCCGGGATCGGCGTCGCCACGGGCGAGTTGTACCCGGACATCAGCATCGGCGCGACCATCGGCACTGTCGGCATCATCGACGACTTGGGTGATCCCTCGACCAACCGCTGGGGCTTTGGCCCGTCGTTGAGCTGGAAGGTGCCGACCAACGGCGCCCGCGCGCGCATCCGCGAAGCCGAAGCGGCGGCGCAAGGCGCACTGGCGCATTTCGATGGCGTGGTGCTCAACGCCATCCGCGAAACCCAGACGGGCCTTGCGCAGTACAGCGCTGTGCTGCAACGCCGTGACGCGCTGGCCGATGCCGCGCAGTCGGCGAAACGGGCCGCCGACCAGACACACCGCTTCTTCCAGGCCGGCCGCGAGTCGTTTCTCGCCGACTTGCAAGCGACCCGCACCTACACCGATGTCACCGCGCAACTGGCCGCTGCCAACACGCAAGTCGCCATGAGCCAGATCGATTTGTTCCTCGCCCTCGGCGGCGGTTGGGAAAGCGGACGAACGCAAGCTTCAAGCCCGAGCAAACCCTGAGGCCATAGCTATGCTTTGAAGTGTTGAAAGGGCGCCCCGAGCAAAGCGCCCCTTCAGCGCACATCGCTAGCGCTGGTCTAGGGGAAACCAATAATGAAAAACCCTTACGCTCTCGGCTTCTGGTGCGCCCTCGCAGCGTTGGTGCTGCTCTCGGCCACCTATTTCTACGGCATCATGCTGGCCCACCAGATCGACAAGGCCATGGTTTTCCTCGACAGCGCCGTGGCGCTGATTGCGGTCATGGCAATCGTCGTGGTGGCGTGGGCGTCGGTCCAGGTTCAGCGGGTCAAAAAAAGACAGCTTGAACAGGGCAAGACGCTGGTGCTGATCTGGGACACCAAAGTCGCCCTGCGCCGGGTCGAAACCGTGTTCGACCGGTATTTCTGGGGCAGCTACTGGCAGCCCGGCCGCACCTTCGCCGAAGTCATGGGCGAACTCACCGGCACGCCGCTGGAAAAAAGCCTCGAAGCGCTGAAAAAGCAGTGTCTGGAACTCGACAAGCAGATCGACAGCGAGGGCTGGCACTGGCTGAACAATGCCCGTGAACTGTCCGACGTCGCCACCGCCATGGCCCGCGAGCGCTATCAACTCGACTACTGCGACCCGCGCGCCGATGGGCCGGGCGGGGCGGTGATCGATCGGGACTTTGAAGTGCTGGTGTACACCTGGACCGCACGCCTCAAAAGCTTTGATCATCAGCTCGATGAGATCGAGGTTCAGTATTCCTGATCTGTCGTTGAATGATCTGGCCTCTTCGCGAGCACGCCCGCGCCCACAGGAGATGTGTGCTCAGCACCACGCTCCTGTGGGCGCGGGCGTGCTCGCGAAGGCGGACCGAGCAGCACTGAAACTCTCCCGGCTTGCCAGCTGTCCACACTCCCCATAGACACTCTTTAACCTTTAAACATTGGGCCATCATGCGCCCCAGTGCTAATCTCCACCCCTCATTTCAGCGGAGTCGAGCCGCAACCCGGTCACGGGTTCAGGGAAGACGACCCCACTTTCAGCCACGGAAATCGATCAGGTCATTCATGAATAAATCAGCAGGCGTGCTACTCGGAATTGTTGTTGCCATCGGCGCGATCAGTGCAGGCGGGGCCTGGTACACCGGGACCAAGATCGAAGGCGTGTTGAACAACGCCGTCACCAATACCAACAAAGAGCTGCAAACCGCCATGGCCGGCTCCAACGGCACGATGTCGCTGGAACTGGTGTCGCTGGAGCGTCACACCTTCACCAGCACCGCGCACTATCGCCTCAAAGCCGAAGGCGAAATGTTCGGCGATGCGCCGGTTGAATTGCTGTTTGTCGATCACCTCGAGCACGGCCCGCTGCCTTTCTCGCGTCTGGTGTCGCTGAAATGGTTGCCGGTCATGGCCACCAGCAATTACGAACTCGAAAAGAGTCCAGCCACTGAAAAATGGTTCGCCGCCACCAAGGGCGCCGCACCGCTCAAAGGCGTGACCAACATCGGCTACGACGAATCCACCACCAGCACTGTCGACCTGTTGCCACTGGAAATCGCTCTGGATGATCAGTCGAGCCTGAAATTTTCTGGCCTGACCATGGACATCTCCGCCAGCGCCCAAGCGCAGAAGGTCAAGGCTGACGGTTACATGGACAGCCTGAAACTGGTCTCTGTGGCTGAAGATCAGGCGCCGGTGCAGATCGAACTCAACGGTTTGACCCTGGCCAGCAACCTCACCAAGAGCAGCTACGGCTACTACACCGGCAGCAACACCCTGGAACTGTCCAACAGCAAAACCACCTTCGGCGCCAAGCAATCGGTGCTCGGCGTGAAGAACTTCGAAATGAAGAACTTCACCGAGGAAAACGGCAGCAATGCGGCCGGCCGTGCGGACTACCAGATCGGCGAAGTCACCCTCAACGACAAGAAAATCGGTTCGGCCAGTATGGCCATGAGCCTGAAGAACCTCGACATCCCGTCGACGATGTCGCTGATGCAGGTCTACCAGACCAAATTGCAGCCGTACGAAAAAGCCGCGGCCGAAGCGGCCGCTGCTGGCCTGCCGGCACCTGAGCTGAATCTGACCGAAGCCGAATCGGCCCAGGTCAAAGCCGACTTGCAGAAATTGCTGGCCGCTGGCCCGCAAGTGGCACTGGAAAACCTGTCGCTCAAGACCGCCAACGGTGAGAGCCGCGCCAATCTGGTGATCGACCTGACCAAGCCGCAGTCGATGGATCTGCCGCCGGATCAACTGGCCAGACAGTTGATCGCGCTGCTCGACCTCAATGTCACGGTGTCCAAGCCGATGCTGGTCGATCTGCTCAGCGTACAGGCGCAGCTTGATGGTCAGACCGACGCCAAAGCCATCGTCGATGGGGCCAGCGGCACCGCCGACATGTTCTCCGCCATGGCCGTTGGTTCGCAATTGGCGACCGTCGATGGCACCAACGTCGTGACCAAGCTGCATTACGCCGCCAATCAGGTGGAATTCAACGGCCAGAAGATGACCGTTGAGCAGTTCGTTGGCTTCCTGATGAGCAAGTTCGCAGGCGTCACGCAAGTGCAGTAATACTGCGCTCTAAATAGCAACGCCCGGCCTCTGCATTGCGCAGACGCCGGGCGTTTTGCTGTCTGGCGTTTGGCTTTTCGGCATCCCGGCTAAGCCGTTCCCGTGAATCTGAACAATTATTGTGTTCTGAATCCTGGTCCATGCTTGCGTGCAAAACTGCCCGACTGAGCTTGGCTGAGTGTTTTTCACCCAGTCTCCGTTACGAATTGGGCAAAAAGGGCATGACGACCCGGCTGGCCATGTAAGGATGCTGACGAATGCCGCGTATTGATGGTCCTGTATTACATCGTGGTCTACGCCCCTGGATTCGAATCGCGCTCTGTAGCCAGTTGCTGTGGCCGGCGCTGGCGCTTGCCGACACTGAGTACGATCAACGGGTGCTCGATGCTCGTGCGGGGCATTACACGCCTGCGCTGACCGTGCTGCGTCAGGTGCCGCCGGGTCTGGCAACCACTGGGCAGATCAGCGATCACCTGCAAATTGCCGGTTGGGCCGGGCTCGACGCCGAAGTGGTCAAGGTTTATGAAACCCAGGGCCGCGACCGGGTACTGCCGATTCAGGCGCTGACCGCCACCGCCCGTGCTTATCGCAACCTCAAACGTTGGGATCAGGCCACTCAGGTCTATAACAAGGCACTGGCGCTGGAGCCGGACAATGCCGACCTGCAACTGGGCCTGGCCTTGACCCAGGCTGACGCCGGCAAGCCCGATGAGTCGGTCTCGCGCGCCAAAGCGCTGGTGGCCGCCAAACCCGACGACCCGTCACGCCGCCTCGCCCTGGGCTATGCCCTGACCCGCGCCAACAAACCTTACGACGCCCTGTTTGAATACGATCAGGCGTTCATTCGCGCCGGCAACAAACCTGAAGTCGCCCGCGAATACGTGGTTGCGCTGCAAAAGGCTCGTCTGCCGGAGCCGGCGCTGCGGCTGGCCCATCAGCGTCCGGGTCTGATCGATCCGGTGACCCTGCGTCGCCTCGAAGGCGATCTGGCCGCCGAGCGCGTGCGTCTGGCGGAGTTGGCCACCCGCAGCGAAAAAGAACGCTATGTGATCGCTGACCGGGCGTTGGCCGATTACGACAAACTGCTCGCCACCTGGACACCGGACGCGACGGCTCACGACGACGTGATCCGCTGGCGCATCGACCGCATGGGCGCGCTCAAGGCGCGGGCGCGTACCGCAGACGTCATTGCTGAATACGAAAAGCTGCAAGCCGAAGGCGTGACGGTGCCGACCTATGCCCAACGCTGGGTGGCGTCGTCCTATCTGGATCAACGCGAACCGGAAATCGCCACTGACCTCTACCGCCAAGTGCTTTCGGCACCGGACGCCGATGTCGGTGATCGCCTGGAAGACACGACCGCGCTGTATTACTCGCTGCTCGAAAGTGATCGCGCCGATGAAGCCCGAACCGTGGCCGAGGATGCAGCCAAGTCTCAGCGCCCGCGTATCGAGCTCAAAGGTCTGCCCATCGGCAACCCCAACGACGAATGGATGGATGCCCAGCAACTCGCTGCGCAGGCCGGCACTTACGCATCCGATTTGCCCCATGGCGAAGAGCGTTTGCAGGTGCTGGTCGGGCAGGCGCCGGGCAACATCGGTTTGCGTCTGGCCCAGGCTGATTTGTACCTGGCCCGTAACTGGCCGCGCCGCGCCGAGAACCTGCTCAAGGAAACCGAGGCCATGGCGCCGCGCAATATGGGCCTGGAAATCGCTCAAGCCCAAACCGCGATGGAGTTGCAGCAATGGCGGCAAATGGATGCGCTGACCGACGACGTGATCGAGCGCTTCCCGGATAACCGGCAAGCACAGCGCCTGGCCCGCCAGCACGACGTGCATGACATGGCCCAGTTGCGTGTCGAAAGCTATGGTGGCAAGGCTTACGGCGGCAACAGCGGCGATACCGGGGCGGTTGCCGGCAGCAAGGATTTCGGTATCGAAAGCACCTTGTACAGCCCGCCGATCGATGAAGACTGGCGCGTGTTTGCCGGGGTCGGCTATGCCACCGGCGACTTCGCCGAAGGCACCGGTCATCACCGTTTCCAGCGTGTGGGTCTGGAGCGGCGCAGCCGTGACATGAGCCTGGAAGCCGAGGTTTCCAATCACGCTTATGGTTTCGGCGACAAACTCGGCGCACGACTGGCGATTGCCCGCGATATCAACGACCACTGGCAGTATGGCGCCAGCCTCGAATACCTGTCGGCGCAAACCCCGCTGCGGGCCTTGAACAGCGACATCACCGCCAATGGCGGCAGCGGCTTCATTCGCTGGCGTGCCAATGAAAGTCGCGAGTGGCGCCTGTCCGTCAGCCCTTCGCACTTCAGCGATGGCAACAACCGGGTCGAAGCCTTGCTGACCGGGCGTGAAGGTCTCTACAGCGCACCGAACGTGCAGGTCGACGCCGGTCTTGAGGTCGGCACCAGCCACAACTCCAACTCCGCAGACGTGCCGTACTTCAACCCGAAGGCGGACTTCAGCGTCATGCCGCTGCTGAACGTCAATCATGTGCTCTACCACCGCTACGAAACCTCGTGGAGTCAGCAGTTCCAGGTCGGGGCAGGCACTTACAGCCAGCGCGACCAGGGCACCGGAGGCATGGCGTTGCTCGGTTATGGCCAGCGCTATGCCTGGAACGACGTATTCGAGGTGGGAGGCATGTTGAGTGTGATCAACCGGCCTTACGACGGTGACCGGGAATCCGATTTGCGTCTGCTCGTCGACCTCACTTTCCGCTTCTAGAAGAGTTTGAAGATGCCTTTGACTTCGCGTTTCATCCTTCTGCTGGGGGTGCTGCTGGTCAGCGCCTGTGCCCAGCAAGCCCCGGCGTTCGCCCCGCCGTCCGAGCGCCCGGTGGCGGCCAGCGAAAAGCCGTGGCCGAAAAATCACGTACTCGGTATCGCCTATCACGACGTCGAGGATGTCGACCCCGATCAGGCCGTGGTGGCGGTGCGTACCGAGCGCCTGATCGAGCAACTCGCGTGGCTGCGGGAAAACAATTACCAGCCGGTTACGGTCGATCAGATCATGGCTGCACGCAAGGGCGGGCCGCAGTTGCCAGCCAAGGCCATCCTGCTCAGCTTCGACGACGGTTATGCCAGTTTCTACACCCGTGTGTTGCCAGTGCTGCGCGCCTACAACTGGCATGCGCTGCTGGCGCCAGTCGGCACCTGGCTCGATACACCGCTCGATCAACCGGTGGATTTCGCCGGCACGCCGCGTGCTCGCTCCGACTTTCTGACCTGGGATCAGGTGCGCGAAATCTCGCGCTCCGGGCTGGTGGAAATCGCCGCCCACACCGATGCCAGCCACAAAGGCATCCTGGCCAACCCGCAAGGCAACCTGCAGCCTGCGGCGGCTACCCGGGGCTATAACCCTCAGACCAAACGCTACGAAACCGAGGCCGAATTTCAGGCGCGAATTCGCACCGACGTAGCGGCCATCACGGAAAAAATCCGCAAGGTCACCGGCCATAAGCCGCGTGTCTGGGTCTGGCCTTACGGTGCGGCAGACGGCACGTCGCTGACGGTGGTCGATGAACAGGGCTATCAGATGGCCCTGACCCTGAACGACGGCCTAGACAGCCTCGACAACCTGATGAGCAGCCCGCGCTTTTTGGTCGCCTCTGACCCGGATGGCGAACATTTCGCCAGCAGCGTCGTCGAGGTGCAGTCCGATGCGGTGATGCGGGTGGTGCATGTGGATCTGGACAACGTCTACGACCCGGACCCGGCGCAGCAGGAAATCAACCTCGGCAAGCTGATCCAGCGCATGGCCGACATGGGCGCCAATACCGTGTTCCTGCAGGCGTTCGGCGACCCGAAGGGCGATGGTCTGGTGCACTCGCTGTACTTCCCCAACCGCCATCTGCCCATGCGTGCGGACATTTTCGACCGCGTTGCCTGGCAACTGCGCACCCGCGCGAATGTGAAGGTCTTCGCGTGGATGCCGGTGCTGAGTTTTGGTCTGGACTCAAAACTGCCGCGCGTGACCCGTTGGGACCCAAAAACCGGCACCACCTCGGTGGACCCGGATCAGTATCAACGCTTGTCACCGTTCGACCCTGAAGTACGACGGATCATCGGTGAAATCTACGAGGACGTGGCGCGCCTGACGTCGGTCGACGGCATTCTCTATCACGATGACGCGGTGCTCTCGGACTTCGAAGACGCCAGCCCGGCGGCGCTCAAAGTCTACGCGGCCAACGGCTTGCCGGGCTCGATTGCAGCGCTGCGTGATGATCCGGCTGCCATGCAGCGCTGGACGCGTTTCAAGAGCCGCTACCTGATTGATTTCACCAACGAGCTGACGGCCAAGGTTCGCGCCATTCGCGGCCCGCAGGTGAAGACCGCGCGCAACATCTTTGCCGAACCGATGCTCAATCCCGAGAGCGAAGCGTGGTACGCGCAGAACCTCGACGACTTCCTCGCCACCTACGACTGGACGGCCCCGATGGCCATGCCACTCATGGAAAAACAGACTCAGGCGCAATCCGGGCCGTGGCTCGAAGCGTTGGTCGACACGGTCAAGGCCCGTCCCGGCGCACTGGATCGCACGGTGTTCGAATTGCAGGCACGGGACTGGACGAAAAAGGACCAGGCCGACATCGACAGCCAGCAATTGGCTGACTGGATGAGCCGTCTCAAACGTCAGGGCGCGACCAGTTTCGGTTACTACCCGGACAACTTCCTCGACAACCTGCCGGAGCTGAAAACCGTCCGGCCCGCGTTCTCCAACAAATGGAACCCATGACATGCTGGATAGACTGTTAGCCCTGCTTGTTCTGGCGCTTGTTCTTGGCGTGCCGCTGGGACTGATTTTCCTCGTCACCGGGCAGTTCCTGATGGACTTCGTGTTCTTCTACCCGTTGTTCATGTCGGGGCTGTGGATTGCCGGTGGCCTGTATTTCTGGCTGCACTGGGAACGCCACTGGCCCTGGAAGGACGACACGCTGCCGCCACCACTGGCCGGCGAGCCGCTGATCTCGATCCTGATCCCTTGCTACAACGAAGGCGACAACGCCGCCGACACCATCCATGCGGCGCTGGCCCAGCATTACCCGAACATCGAAGTCATCGCGATCAATGACGGCTCCAAGGACAACACCGCCCAAGTGCTCGACCGGCTGGCCAAGGAAGACCCGCGATTGCGGGTTCTGCACCTGGCAGAAAACCAGGGCAAGGCAGTCGCCCTGCGCATGGGCGCTATCGCCGCGCGCAGCGAATATCTGGTGTGCATCGACGGTGACGCGCTGCTGGCGCCGAACACGGCGGCCTATCTGGTGGCGCCCATGCTGGATAACAACCGCCTCGGCGCGGTCACCGGCAACCCACGGATTCGTACACGCTCGACGCTGGTCGGGCGGGTGCAGGTGGGTGAGTTCTCCTCGATCATCGGTTTGATCAAACGCACGCAGCGGGTATTCGGGCGGATCTTCACCGTGTCGGGTGTGATCGTCGCGTTCCGCCGCACCGCGCTGCACCGGGTCGGTTACTGGAGCCCGGACATGATCACCGAAGACATCGACATCAGCTGGAAGCTGCAACTGGACCACTGGAGCATCTTCTACGAGCCGCGCGCACTGTGCTGGATCCTGATGCCGGAAACCCTCGCTGGTTTGTGGAAGCAGCGTCTGCGTTGGGCCCAGGGCGGCGCCGAGGTGCTGTTCAAGAACATCCGCGGGATCTGGCAATACCGCCATCGTTATCTGTGGCCGCTGTTGTTCGAATACTGCTTGTCGACCGGTTGGGCGTTCACCTTCCTGCTGTCGGTGATCTTCTGGGGTGTCGGCAAGTTCGTGGTCATGCCCGAAGCCATCGCCGTGGATCACCTGATGCCGCCGGCGTTTACCGGGTTGTTGCTGGCCTTCGTCTGCCTCGTGCAGTTCGCCGTCAGCATCATCATTGATCGGCGCTACGAACCGGGGCTGGGCAAAACCATGTTCTGGGTGGTGTGGTACCCGATTGCGTTCTGGCTAGTCAGCTTGCTGACCACGCTTGTGAGTTTCCCCAAGGTGCTGTTTGGTCAACATCAGAAGCGTGCGCGCTGGGTCAGTCCTGATCGGGGTATCAAACCGATCGGGGACGATGAAGAGGAGGTTATCAAATGAAAATCATCCGGACTCGCCAGCGGCCGTTTCTGGTCGTGGTCGATGCATTCTTTACCGTTATTGCCTGGATTGGTCTGTTGTATCTGATGGTGCGAGGGTTGTGGCCGCTGATCGAAAGCCACGAAGGTGCGCCGCGGATCGATAGCTCGGCGTTTGATGCGCTGGCCACCTTGCAGATTTATCTGTGGGTGGCGGTGGTCAACGCGGTGATCCTGATCGCTTGGGCGCGTTACCAACAGCGCAAAAGCCGCGGTTTCGCTCAACGCCGTTTGCCAGCGCCGGTGGCCGATGACGAGGGGTTGAGCAAGAGCTTCAAGCTGTGCGACGAGCGTTTGCAGAAGCTGCGTACGCCCGGGGTGATGACCATTCACAACGATCAAGAGGGTGACGTGAGCAACGTGGTGCTGAACTTGCGGCCGGTGGAACTGGCGGAGCTGCCGCCACCCTTGGCGCCGTTGGAGCACCCGCGCGTGATCTTTCTGCATGCCGAGGACGACGACAATCGTCAGCGGCTGAGCCCATGAGCCGCTGAACGGGCGGCACCGCGCAGGGTTTGCTCGCGGGTATTGCTCTCGTGAGTGTGCGGCGCGGTGCGAGGTTCGGGCATTTGCTGCTGCCATGGCACGGCAGGTACAGCTATAGTTTGCAGGCCGACGACGGCCTCACTGTACAAGGTGCTCCCGGAATGACCCGATTGACCTCTCTCAACCCTTGGCTGGCGGCCATTGCCGTTGCCCTTTGCGTGCAGTTTCCGGCGCAGGCCCAGGAGCGTTTCACGCTCAGCATCCCCGGTGTTTCCGATAATCGACTGTTCACCTCGGCAGCGGCCAGCGATGCGCCGGGCTGCAACGGCAAGAACCAGTCGCCGGCCCTGAGCTGGAGCGCAGGTCCCGCTGGCACCCTGAGCTACGCGATTGTCATGCACGACCCGGACGGCCAGAAAGGTTTGGGCGTCGATCACTGGATTCATTACGGCATCAAAGCCAGCACCCGGCAGATTCCGGCCGGTGTGGGCGCCAAATCGAACCATCAAGGCGTCGGCGGTACCAACAGCAAGGGCAACACCCACTACATGGGCCCATGCCCGCCGGTCGGTGACAGCGCGCACCATTACATCATTCAGCTCTACGCCCTGGATCTGGCCCCGGACGCACTGCCGGCCGGTTTGACCCGCGCCGAACTGATGGAAAAAATCAAAGGCCATGTGCTGCGTAACAGCAGCGTGGTGCGGCGTTATCATCGCTGAATGCGGTCGCGCTTGGTATCGACTGATAAAAGCGAGCACTATCGGCGCTGTTCCTGACGATCGACGCCGGGCAGGAGGCTTACCCTATGGATGATGTGCGTGATTCATCCAGCGGAAAACTTGCGCAACACCCCGCTGGTTCCAGATAGCGACTTCACCCCTTCGCAACGTCCATTGCTGATGATGTTTTCAAACCTGCGGGCATCCGTTCGATGCCCGAGCGTTGGCATGGATGGCCGAGTGCAAGCGTTTTCCCCGTGGTCCCGACCGCGCGTGGTAAGCGCAGTACCTAACGCACCAGGATTTAAAGCGATTGAGCATGAACCCAAATAAAGATTCGACATTTGCCTATCAGGCCGTATACCGCTATCTCGTCGAACTGATCGAAGCTGCGAGCCCTGAGGGAGAACAGAAGCTGCCGTCGCTGCGACAATTGGCGCAGCGCTTGAATGTGTCAGTGTCCACGACCAAATACGCCTATTCCTTGCTGGAAGACCAAGGGCGTATCTACGCCAGGCCCAAGCTTGGCTACTACACCCGCGCCATGCCATCCGCGCTGATCAACGAAGGCTCGCCGAACCTGCTCGACAACGTGTTCTCCAACGCCCGGCAACCGGGAATGCTGGCGCTGAGCAGTGATGCCCCGGCCATGCTGCTGTCGCTGGAAAACCCGTTATTGATGACCGAACGCGAACTGACGCGCCAATACCCGCGCTCGCATGCGCCGCTGTATCAACCGTTTGGCGAAACCGAATTGCGCAGTGTTCTGGCCGATCGTTACACCCGTTCGACGCGCTGCTACTGGCGTGCCGAGCACGTTTACATCGGTTCCGATCTGCGCAGCGTGCTTGATTTGTCCCTTGAGGCGTTGAAGCTGACCGGCACTGTGGCGCTGGTGGAATCGCCGTGCTCGTGGGCGATTCTGCGGCAACTGCACGCGGCGAACATCCGCGTCATCGAAGTGCCTCTGGGTGACGATGGCCGCTTTGACTTGCTCAAAGTCCAGGCGTTGTTGCAGCGAGAACCCATCACTCTGGCGATATTGTCCTCCACCGTGAACATTCCCCACGGCAGCCTGATGCCCGCCGAAGACAAGCAAGTGATCTGCCGCTGGCTGGCGGAACGGCGGGTCTGGCTGTTCGAAAATGACTGCTATGGCGAATTCAGCTTCGTCCCTGAAGCCGCGCGCTACCGTGACTTTGCCGACCCGGAACGGCTGCTGGTGTTTTCCACGTTCGACAAGATCATCGGTTCGGAGGCGCCGTATGGCTTTGTGCTCAGCCGCTTTCAAGGGCCCGAGCTGCATCGGCTGTTTCTGGAGCGAGCCTTTCGTTTGTCGCCGATTCGGCAAAAAGCGATTGCCAAGCTCTACACCACACGGCGCATCGACCAACACACGCAGATGTTGCGCAGCATGCTGATCGACCGCATGCAGCGCATGAAAGCCATGCTGCACGAACACACGGAGGGTCAGTTACGCATTGTCGCGCCGCAGGGCGGCGCGGCGTTCTGGATCGAGGCCACGCGCCCGGTGAACATGCGCGGGGTATTTGAGCGCTTGTTGGCCAAACGCATCGTGATTGCACCCGGCGAAATCTTCAGCCAGCAGGGGGCGTGGCAGCATCATTTGCGCCTGAGCTACACCATCGACTGGAGCAAGGACATCACCCACGCACTGAAAGTGCTGACTCAGGCCATTCAGGATGAAGGTTCGATGGCCGGCGCTCAGTTGATGCCATAGCAATGCCGGGGTTCGGGGAATGTGCCGGCGCGCACTTCGTCGGCGAACGCCTCACACGCCTGGCGAATCTGCGCGCCAACATCGGTGTATTGCTTGACGAAGCGCGGTACGTGATCACCGCCCAGCCCTAGCATGTCCTCGGTCACCAGCACCTGACCATCGCACGCCGGTGAAGCACCGATGCCGATGGTCGGCACGGGGGAAAAGTCGCTGATCCGGCGCGCCACGCCTTCGGCCACGCCTTCGAGCAACAGACTGAACGCACCGGCCTCACTATGTGCGCGTGCATCGGCTTCGAGGTTCATGGCGCCAGCCTCATTCATGCCCTGGGCCTTGAAGCCGCCCATGGTGTTGACGTATTGCGGCATCAGGCCGAGATGCGCCATCACCGGGATGCCGCGTTTGACCAGAAACTCCACGGTTTCGGCGAACACCGCGCCGCCTTCGAGCTTGACCGCATCGCAACCGGTGCGCGCCATCACCTGCGCGCAGTTGCGGTAGGCCTGCTGCGGCGATTCCTGATAGCTGCCAAACGGCATATCGGCGATTACGCAGGCCAGCCGGGTACTGCTGACCACGGCGCGGGTGAAAACGATGGTTTCCTCCAGGCTCATGTCCAGCGTTGAGTGGCGGCCAAGTCCGACCATGTTGGTCGAGTCACCCACCAGGATGAAGTCGACAACAGGGTCCATCAATCTGGCCATCCAGCTCGTATAGGCAGTCAGGGAGACAATTTTCTGTTGCCCCTTCATCGCGACCAATTGAGGAACGGTAAGTCGTTTGGTTCGGGTATGCAGGCTCATGGCTCTCTTCCTTGTTAAGCCCCGTGGTCGGGGGCGTCAGTGGTTACAACCCATCCCTTTCCCATCCACGCCATGCGTCGTAATCAGCGTCGATGCGTTCGCTCTGTGGGTGCAGTAGAAACACCGCAGCCGGTGAGCTGTTCAGGTCTACGGTGGGGGCAATCCTTGCCCCTTCGGCGAAGCGGAACCTGGCGTTGTGAAAACTTGGCAAGGCTTCCAGGCGTTGGCGCACATGCGCTTGCGCGAACAGCCCGTGGCGGTGGGCGATCAGGTTCATGCCCCGCGCGTGTTGCAACAGCTGATAGCGTTTGGGCCACTGCGCCAGACGCGCCGGGCGACTTCCAGGTAGTTGGCGAACGGCTGCAGGTCCATCGACAGCTCATTCATTCGGTAGACGATCTGCTTGTATTCGAACTCACGCACCGCGCCGGACAGGGCTTCGCCATAGCCATCGGGATAGATCAGGTCATAGTTGTTGTACGTGCCGCGCTTGCCCGGGGTTTCGCGATCGTAGAACTCGCGACGGTAGTTGGTGACGAAAAACGGCGTGTGCGCTTTGGCCGACATGATCTTCTCGAAGTCGTCGCCATGTTCGGCGCGCAACGCGTCGCAGCTGTAGATCGGGAACGCTGTGGCGAAATGCGGCAGTTGGCGGCCGAGTTGGGACAGTTCGGCGGCGCAGTGCTTCAGTGACCTCGGCGAACACATGCTTTATCAGGCCTTCAATAAGGGCCATGACCTGATGCATGTCACCGTCGCGGATCTCGAAATCGAACTGCGAGAACTCCAGCAAATGGTTTTCCGAATCCTTGATCTCGGCCTTTTCCAGGCGGATGTTCGGCGCCACGATAAAGATCTTGTCGTGGCCTTTGGCGGTCAATGCCAACTGCTTGTGGAAGATCATGCTGGCGGTCAGTTTCAGGCGCCGTTCTTCATATTGAAGTTCAGCGGGATACACCGCGTGATTCAGCGGATCTGTGATGGGCGACATCAGAATCGGCATCAACTGTTTGAAGTCACGCTCAAGCAAATACTGTTGTAACGCCTGTAGGACACGTCCCCGGACGATGGCAATGGATTCTATGTCAGGATTAGCAAAATCGGCGAAGTTACTTGTAATTTCTTCCATGATTGGCCAGATATTCAGGGAGTTAGGCAGGCCTGATTATTGTTTAATCGGAAGAAAACTCAATGTACAGATTTCGGCTAAAAAGCAACACAGAGCCTCGGTTTGGTTGTTTACATGACCTTTTGCGTGGACGATGTCGCGCTGTTGAAATTGATCAGTTGGCGCACCTGGGGGGCCGTTCGTTCGGGCCCTTGTTGGCAGGCGTCGTTTTCTCTATCTGTCTATTCAGAGTTTGCCCATGACTGCCCTGACCGGTTCGCGATCCCATTGGTTTTCCAGGTCTGACTACAAGACCCTGGGCCTCGCAGCCCTGGGTGGTGCACTGGAAATCTACGACTTCATCATCTTCGTGTTTTTCGCGCTGACCCTCAGTCAGCTGTTCTTTCCGCCAGAAATGCCGCAGTGGCTGAGATTGCTGCAAAGCTTCGGCATTTTTGTCACTGGCTATCTGGCACGACCGCTCGGCGGAATTCTGATGGCGCACTTCGCCGATCAGCTGGGGCGCAAGCGCGTGTTCAGCCTGAGCATCTTGATGATGGCGTTGCCCTGCCTGCTGATTGGCATCATGCCGACCTACGCTCAGATTGGTTACTTCGCACCGTTGCTGCTGTTGCTGCTGCGTGTGTTGCAAGGCGCCGCAGTCGGTGGGGAAGTGCCGAGTGCCTGGGTGTTCGTCGCCGAGCACGCGCCGGCCGGTCATCGCGGTTATGCGCTGGGTTTCCTGCAAGCCGGACTGACCTTTGGCTATTTGCTCGGAGCGCTGACCGCGACCCTGCTGGCGCAAATATTCACCCCTGCCGAAATTCTTGATTACGCGTGGCGCTTTCCGTTTCTGCTCGGCGGACTGTTCGGCGTGATCGGTGTCTGGCTGCGTCGCTGGCTGAGCGAGACGCCGGTGTTCATGGCTTTGCAGGCGCGCCGTGAGGCTGACGCCGAACTGCCGTTGCGCACCGTGATGCGCGAGCATCGGCACATGTTGTTGCCGGCGATGATTCTGACCTGCGTGCTGACGTCGGCAGTGGTGGTGCTGGTGGTGATCACCCCGACGGTCATGCAAAAAAGCTTCGGCATGAGCCCCGGCCATACATTCGCCCTGAGCAGCCTCGGTATTGTCTTCCTGAATATCGGTTGTGTGCTGGCCGGGTTGATCGTCGACCGGCTCGGCGCCTGGCGCACGGTCATGTTGTACAGCGTGCTGCTGCCGGTCGGCGTGGCCCTGCTTTATGGCTGCCTGATCAGTGGCGGTGCGTGGCTGGGGCTGGCGTATGCGCTGGCGGGATTGGGGTGTGGTGTGGTCGGCGCAGTGCCGTCGGTGATGGTTAGCCTGTTTCCCGCACACATCCGCGTCTCGGGCATTTCGTTTACCTACAACATTGCCTATGCACTGTGGGCGAGCACCACACCGCTGTTGTTGATCGGGCTGATGCCGTGGAGCCCGTGGGTGTGCGTGGCGTACAGCCTGGTGATGGGCGCGGTGGGCGTTGCCTGCGCCGCATATTTCGGTGGGCGCGATACGGCTCAAACCAGTCAGACGCTGGTTGCCGAGCGCTAAGGCAGACATTTTGCAGCCTGCGCACTATGGTTTTGCACGGACGGCTATTGGATGACTGATTTACATGACTTGTCGGCGGCACAACTGCTGGCCTTGTTTGCCAGCGGTAAGTTGTCGCCGCTGGACTACTACGATCACCTGCTGGCGCACATCGAGCGCTGGGAACCGAGCATCAATGCGCTGTACGCGTTCGATCCGCAGCGCGTACTCGATCAGGCGCCCACGGTCTGACAGCGGCGTGGCAGCAGGTGTTCGGCGATGAATATTTCGACTACGTGTGGGAGTCCACAGGCAACTACATGGCCAACTCGCTGTACTCGGACTACAACGGTCCGAACGAAAAATCCTGGCAACTGCGCTATGACTTCGACCTCGCCAGCTACGGCGTGCCGGGCCTGACCGCCAGCCTGTGGCACGCCAAGGGCTGGGGCATCGATGGCACCCACTACAGCGGCGACCGCGACGGACGCAACACCGGCTACAACGTGCGCGGGCTGGACGGTGCCAAGCACAACGAAAATGGCTTGATGCTCGCCTACGTGGTGCAGTCCGGCACCCTGAAAAATACGGCGCTGCGCAGTATCGTCTATAACCACCGCGCGAGTGGCGGGCAGATCGACGGCAGTTACGACGAGTTCCGTCTGGTGGCGAATGTACCGCTCAGCCTGTTTTGAATGCGCTGAGAACGCTGCGAAGTCTGCGGCGTTATCCACAGCAGAAATATTTCAACGGCGTTAACCCGAATGCAACGGACGGCCCGTCTCAGTGGATGAATGATCAATTTCATCCCGAGGTCAGCCCCATGTCCCGTTCCCTGCCTTTTCTGCGACCTGCTGCGGTCAGCGTGCTGTTGTCCATCGCCGGTTGCGGTGTTTCCTCCAACCCGCAATCCGTTGCTGTCCCCGCGCCGGCCCGGACATCGGTTCAACAGGAGGCGATGCTGGCCGACAGTGCGCAGGCCAAGCGCAGTGTTCGCCCTGCACCGATTGCCAGTTTCGCAGCGATGCCTGCGCGGGAAAGTTATCCACAAGGCTATCGCGACGAGCCGCGTGAGCAATATCAAACGCTGGCCGACAACCCCATCCACAGCGTGGCCCAAACCCCGGTCTCGACCTTCAGCGCCGACGTCGACACGGGCGCCTATGCCAATGTCCGTCGCTTGCTCAATCAGGGACGCCTGCCGCCGGAAGGCGCGGTGCGGCTGGAGGAAATGGTCAATTACTTCCCTTATGACTACGCCTTGCCCAGTGACGGCTCACCGTTTGGCGTGACCACCGAACTGGCGGCGTCGCCATGGAACCCGCACACACGCTTGCTGCGCATCGGCATCAAGGCTTCCGACCGCGCCGTGGCAGAACTGGCCCCGGCCAATCTGGTGTTTCTGGTGGACGTGTCCGGCTCGATGGATCGCCGCGAAGGTCTGCCGATGGTCAAAAGCACACTGAAACTGCTGGTCGATCAATTGCGCGAGCAGGACAGGGTGTCGCTGGTCGTGTATGCCGGCGACGCCCGCGTAGTGCTTGAACCCACTTCCGGGCGGGAAAAAGCCAGGATTCGTAACGCCATCGAGCAATTGACCGCCGGCGGCTCGACCGCTGGCGCGTCGGGCATCGAACTGGCCTATCAAATGGCCCAACAGGCGTTCATCCCCAAAGGCATCAACCGCATCCTGCTGGCCACCGACGGTGATTTCAACGTCGGCGTCAGCGACTTCGACAGCCTTAAACAAATGGCTGTGGATAAACGTAAAACCGGAATTTCCCTGACCACCCTGGGTTTCGGTGTGGATAACTACAATGAACACCTGATGGAACAACTGGCGGACGCTGGCGATGGCAACTACGCCTACATCGACAACCTGCGCGAAGCACGCAAAGTATTGGTCGATCAACTCGCCTCGACCCTTGCCGTGGTGGCGAAAAACGTCAAATTGCAGGTGGAGTTCAACCCGGCGCAGGTCAGTGAATATCGCCTGCTCGGCTACGAAAACCGTGCACTCAAGCGTGAGGATTTCAGCAATGACAAAGTCGATGCAGGCGAAATCGGCGCAGGACACACGGTGACCGCGCTGTACGAAATTGTTCCGGCAGGCGAGAAGGGCTGGCTGGAGCCACTGCGCTATGGTCAATCGCGTGCGGTTGTTGCGCAGAAGAACGGAGAATTGGCGATGCTGCGTGTGCGATATCAACAGCCCGAAGGTGGGAAAAGTCTGCTGATCGAGCGGCCGATTGCCAATCAGGTTGCACCGGCCAGCGAAGACCTGCGCTTTGCGGCGGCGGTTGCTGCGTTTTCCCAGCAACTCAAGGACGGTCGCTACACCGGCGATTTCAGCCTCAAGGACACCGAAGCGCTGGCCCGTGGCGCGCGAGGCGATGACCGTTTCGGCCTGCGCAACGAGTTCGTGCAATTGGTCGAACTGGCGCAGAGCCTGCGCACTTCAACCGCATCGAATGCGCAGCCCACTGAGCGACGGATTGAATAGTGAGTCGCCTCAAAGGCTTCATCAGTCAGCTGTTTGCTTCGCCAGACAGCTCAACCGCCAGCAGCGATGAAGCGTTGCTGGCGCGCTACCGCGAGGGCGACGGCGCGGCGTTCGAGATCTTGTACGCCCGCCATCGCCAAGCTTTGTATCGGTTCCTGCTCGGCTTGAGCGGCAAACCCGAACTGGCCGACGAAGTGTTTCAGGAAACCTGGTTGAGCCTGATCCGCAGCGCCAGTCAGCCACAAGGACGGGCGACCTTTCGTACATGGCTGTTCCAGATCGCCCGCAATCGCCTGATCGATCACTGGCGCAAGCACGGCGCCCAGCAACCGCTGCACGACAGTTACGATGAGCAAACCCACGCTGTCAGTGACGAGGCGACCGATCCCGAGCAACTGTTGAGCCTCAGCCGCGACAGCCAACGCCTCGAAACCGCTCTGCAAAACCTGCCCGCCGACCAGCGCGAAGTGTTCCTACTGCGCGCCCACGGCGACCTCGACCTGGCACAAATCGCCAGCCTCACCGAAACACCGCTGGAAACCGTCAAGAGCCGCTTGCGCTACGCCCAGCAAAAACTGCGTCGGCTGCTGGCCGAGGAGGTACTGACATGACTGACGCCCGCCAGACACCCGAAGATCCTGTGATCAAACATGTTCGCGAACAGCACAATGCTGAACCGCCCGCGCACCTCGACGCGTTCATCCTCAAGGCTGCCCACCGCGAAGTCTCGGCACCGAAGCCAGGCCTGTGGCAACGCTGGCTCGACGCCTGCCGCAAACCACGCTGGCAAGTCGCATTCGCCAGCCTCGCCGGCGTGGCCCTGATGCTGTCACTGGTGCAACGCGCCCCCGAACCGCAACCCCAATTCGACTTCGCCCCGGCGGCCAAACCCGCTGCCTCAATGGCCCGTAAACAAGCGCCCGAAGCGCAATCACTGGCCGCCCCCGCACCGATGGCGGAAATGGCCGCGCCTATGCAAAGCCAATCCAACCGCGCCGACGAAGCCAAACTCAGCAAACGCGCCGCCGCCCCCGCCAACGGCCTCGACGAACAACTGCGCGAAGTCCTGCGCCTGCGCGAATCCGGCCAATCAAAAGTCGCCGACACCCTGTTTAACCAACTGCACAAACGCTACCCGAACGCCGACCTCGACGCCCGGCTCAAGCAAATCCAGCAGAACTGACCGCCTGTTCGCCCAGCCATTTGGCATTGCCCCGCAAAAACGCGCAATATCGGGCCATAGCTGAATCGCTGGAGAACACCGTGGCACCAAAAATCGACCGCATCGCCCAACTCCTCAACTGCCCGCAAAAAGGCGAAGAGATGCGCCGCGCGATTACCGAAGCGCGTAAGGAGTTTCTGCTGAGCCAGCAGGAAGAGGATGTGCTTGAGGAAGAGGACGTCTTTGAAGAGGAGGTTGGGGAGGAAGACGAAGAGGATGAGGATTACGATGAGTTTGATTGGACGACGGAGTGATGGTTGAAGTTTGGATGCTCGGTGAAACCCAGCAACTCATGGCTTTTGGTCGTTGCGTTTGAAGGCAGTTGTCAACTCTAAGTTGACAACTGCCCGCCCGGCCGAGGCTTCATTGATCAAAAAGCTGGAATTATTCACCCGAAAAGCCGACGCCCACAAAAAAGCCCCGGACCACAACAGTCCGGGGCTTTTTCGTTTAAATCAATGGTGCACCAGGCGGGATTCGAACCCACGACCCCTGCCTTCGGAGTCCTAAAAGTCGACGTTTAGAATCAATACGTTAGCGTGGATTAGCCGGGAAATCAAAGGGTTGTGGTAGCTGGAGTTAGCGGGTTTTCGCCTCGGTAAGCGGGGCGAGTGTGGCAAGTTTGTGGCATTTTGATCAAAAGCTAAACTCGCCACGCACCTAATCGACTGGATTCAGTCTGAGTGGTGAAGCGCAGTAAGCGGCCATAAGCAGACGATCGGCTTGACCGCCGAGCGGGAATCAAGAACGGCAAAGAAATTGCCGCCCAGGACTTGCAGATCGTCACTGGCGAGCCACCAAACTACGATGAACCTACACTGGCTAGAGGTTGTGATTAATACCCGCATAACAAGGCAATAGCGTCCGTGCAGTGCCGCGTTATGCAGTCTTATTGAATGGCTTTGCAGTTTAAACTAACAGCGGTAGGCCCAGTTCTTCCAGGAACGTATTGTGTTTATCTCGTGCCTTCTGAATGGTTTCTTCCAGCGCCACCAGCTCGTAATTGACGGCCTTTAAGTCAATCTCTGCCTCTGCGGTTGTCGTGCTAATGTAGCGGGAAATATTCAGGTTGTAGCCGTTCTTTTCAATCTCCTCCATCTCCACCCGGCGCGAATAGCGGGACTCTGGTTCACGGGTCTGGTAGGTCTTGATTATTTTGGCGATGTGATCGTCCGTAAGCTGGTTTTGGCGCTTGCCGTTGACGAAGTGCTCAGCCGCGTTGATGAACAGAACGTCGTCCGGTTGCTTGCATTTTTTGAGTACGAGAATGCAAACCGGAATACCGGTGGAGTAAAAAAGGTTTGATGGCAAGCCGATAACGGTGTCGATATGACCGTCTTTGAGCAACTTGGTGCGGATGCGCTCTTCAGCTCCGCCACGGAATAACACACCGTGGGGCAGAATGATGGCCATTACACCCTCGTCTTTCAAAAAGTGAAAGCCGTGGAGAAGAAAGGCAAAATCTGCAGCCGATTTAGGGGCCAGGCCGTAGTTTTTGAAGCGCACGTCATCGGCCATGGCTTCTGTTGGGTCCCAGCGGTAGCTGAAGGGCGGGTTGGCGACGATGGCATCAAACGTAGGTTTTTTAGCGGGGTTTAGTTCGCGCAGAATGTCCCAGTCGTTACTCAACGTGTCGCCGTGGTAAATCTCGAACTCGGTGTCCTTCACCCCGTGCAGCAGCATGTTCATACGAGCCAAGTTGTAGGTGGTGATGTTCTTTTCCTGGCCATAAATTTTGCCGATGCCATGCGATCCCATGCGCTTACGCACGTTGAGCAGCAGCGAGCCGGAGCCGCAGGCGAAGTCCAACACACTTTCCAAGCGTTTTTTGGTGCCGCTTGTTGGGTCTTGGCTGTCAAGGGTGACTATGGCAGACAGAACGTCGGAAATTTGTTGAGGCGTATAAAACTCGCCTGCCTTCTTGCCTGAACCTGCGGCAAACTGCCCGATCAAGTATTCGTAGGCATCGCCTAGTGCATCAATATCTGTGGAGAAGTCTGCTAGGCCCTCGGCGATTTTCTGGATAATGATGCAGAGCTTAGTGTTGCGCTCCGTGTAATTCCTGCCCAGCTTGGGGGACCCCAGATCGATTTCCGAGAAAAGGCCTTGGAAGGTACTCTCAAAGGACTCGGTTTCGATGTATTTAAAGCCAGCTTGCAGCGTAGTGAGCAGTTCATCATCTTGGGTGCGGGCCATATTGGCGATGCTGTTCCAGAGGTGCGCCGGCTCAATGACGTAATGCACCTTGCGGCGCATCTGCTTCTCGAAGGCTGGGATGTCCTCCTTGTTCTCCTCATACCAGATTTGCAGAGGTGTCACTGCCCCCGTTTTTTGAAAAACGTCTAGGGGCAACTCTGGGTAATCTTTTCCAAGCTCCTTCTTGGACGCTATTTCATAGTTGTCAGAGAGGTAGCGAAGGAAAAGGAAGGAGAGCATGTAGTCGCGGAAATCATCCGCATCCATAGCTCCGCGCAATTGATCGGCAATGGCCCAAAGGGTTTTGCCAAGTTGCTTTTGATTTTCGGTCATAGTGATTAATTAGTTTCGCTGGAGAACAGCGTCTCGTTAAAAGGATAAGTGGCAATGAAGTTTCTGAAAATTATTTGAAAGTGTTCTTTGTTTTCACCCATCATTTCCCTAGGCTCATATATCGAGTAATCGCCATGGCTCATTAGATCGATGATTCTTTTGTGTAGAGTTCTATCTTGGTCATCATTCTCAATCTTGATGCAGTCATCCCAGCCTTTCAAGTCGAAAAAATTTGCTGTCTGTTCCATTACGCGACGTAGCATGTTGAAGTGGTGTGTATATATGGCGCCTGTGGTAACTGACTCGTTGAGTTCAACCAGTGTCGCAAGGTGGTGCAGAAATGGCTTGCTGGTTGTGTCCTCTAGTATATAGTTTCCTGGGGTGGCACCCTTTTTAATGAAGTGGCGATAGGCTTTCTTCTTCAATTCGTTGCTTAGGACGTTAAAGAACAAAACATGGTGCGAAGAAATAACTGCCTTAGGCATGTTGTCGGATTTGGTTAACAGTTGCGCCAGATGATTAGCGACGGTTATTGCGTTATGTTCGTCGAGAGAGGAAATTGGATCGTCGATATAAATGTATTTTACCCAGCTATAAGATTCCGTGTCATCCAGTACCAGCTGAACAACGGCGAGAAAAAAGCACCAGATGAAAATGTTTTCTTCACCGCGGGAAATCTTAATATGGGTTTCCATCTTCGTACGTTCTTCTAGAGAGTTAGTCTCGCTCTCATCGAAATTTGGATTAGGTATTTTTCGCGAAAAGATAACATCCCAATTTTCGGTGTCAATTCGGAAATCGAAATCCGCATAGCGGGCGAGAAATGGGCGAATTCGAGTTTCCATCTCTAGCTCCCACAGTGCGGTGATGAACCGCGAATTGCGGTTTATTTTAAGCTTGCGCTCTCGGTCTTCCTCAAGGTCGTTATCCCAGTAAAAAAGGTCTTCAGTGAATGCGTTGAAATAAAGGGTGTCAGGCTCACCATCGATCTTGCCAAGGTCTTTGAATGCCGTAGAAAGACGTGTTTTTCCAGTGCCGTTGAAAGCATAGAGAATAACAATTTTTTTGGTATTCAATGCGTCGCGTAGGTGGAGTGCTAAATTCGTTAAATTAGCAAAAGAAGAAGGCATCACGCGTCGATCTCTGCAAGTAATGGGAAAAGCTGCTGCATTAAGCCAAATTTGTGGGCCTTCATGGCTTCAAGCTTGAGGCCTTGGGTAATGATCAGATCATCGAGTGATGACAGGCAGGCTGAGATCTTTCGTTGCTCCAGATCGGAAGGAATCATAATTGGCAGGTTTTTTAAAATACTCCCAGTTATCAGTGGCTGCCCCGAGCCGAAGATGAGTCTGTTAATATTGATGCTTTCCAAGTAATAAAATACAAAATCAATATTGATTGAAGGTCTAAGGCTGACAACGATAGTATTGTCGGTTACTCCAAACGTGCCCTTTGCTTTGGTCAATAATCCAGCATTTGCGCCAACTCTGGCAATTAGTATCCGTTCGCCGCTAAAGCTTGGGTTTCTCGTTTTTCCGATAACGCTAGTCGATCCGTAAAGATCAATATCTCCTTCAGGATCGAGCTTGTCTCTACCCGATGATATGCTGATGCTGAGGCTGTCGAGTTTAATGTCGACCCATGACTCTCGGAAGTCAGGAAAGCGCAGATTGGGTTGGATTTCGCCTTCGAGGGGGAAAAGCTGCTGCATCAGCCCTTTTTTATGGGACTTGAGTGCGTTTACTTTGCGGCATTGAGTAGCTATTAATGCGTCCAGTGAATTTAGACAATCAGCGATTTTTTGTTGTTCTTCTGATGACGACGCAGGCAAAGGCATTGCTAAGAAGTCGTCGCTTGATATGGCCATCCTATCGTGGCGCGCACCAGTGCTAGATGCATGCCGCATGTAGGTGTGCCAGCCGGTAGTCTTGAAAAAATATTCGTAAAAATCGTTTCTTTCGTCTTTGAACTTAAAAACTGTATACAGCGGCGACATTACCCCTGTGCCAATTTTGTTCTTTGATATCGGACCTACCGGCGCTGTTGACGATATGCGAGGGTTGTAGACGTAGCTTCCCAGCTCAACAACAAAATAGCCCTCAAGCTTTCCTTGCGTAGCGATGTCCTTATCAAAAAAATCTCGCTGATCCACTACACCAAACTCAGCAGAGTTGGTCAGCACGCGATCAATTTTTTTGTCTCGATTTTTCTGCTTAGCACGAATCGCCAAATGATTTAGAGGGATATATCTCCACCCCGCCGCCTCCCGGAACTCCGGAAACCGCAGTTTCGGCACCAGCGCGGGCTTGCTGTTTTCCATCGTGCCGTTTGTTTTTATCTTACTGCTCATACGCGCTAAGTCCTGAGATGTCGCGGCCGTGGGCGCGCCTGATAAGTAGGTCGTGCAATTCTTTCATCAGCGCCAGTTCGGCCTGGGCACGTAATTTCCAACCGAGGTCGAGCGGAGCCATGAGGTCACTGAGCTGTTCACCGTCGAAGACCATGCGCTGGAGAATGCCATTCACAAAACTTTGTAAGGCAGCTGGATCCAGGTGGTGTCTGCCTGCGATGTCGGCAAGTTCGACGACGTCTTTTTGTTGTTTGAAGCGGGTATAGCCGTCGCGGATAGCGGTTTCGCTAAGGCCTTCACCGGCTTTGAGGGTGGTGATGTAGGCAGCAATGTCGTCGCGCTCGTTCATAAACTTGGCATCAGCCTGGATCAACCCAATGAGCTGATCGCGACTCATCTTCTGCTTGCTGGGCTCTTGCTGTGAGAAGCGCGACATCAGCCCCACGATATAGTCGTAGTCAATTACGGCGGAGGCGAATAGCACGAACTCGAAATCTAGCTGGTCCACTACATCGGCTTTGCCATGTATGCCCTTACCGTTTTTATCTTGCTGGGCCTTGAGTCGCTGGGCGGTTTCCAGATAAGCACCGCGAAACCCCAGCAGGTTTTCCTTTGGGAGGATGTGTTCAATGGCGGCGGCATTGTCTTCGGTGAGGTCTGTGTATTGATCAAGCTGGATTTTGAGACGCTGCACTTCCTTGAAGTGGCCGATAAAAGCGGCGCGGGCATCGTCGCCTTTCAGGTTATGCACGGCCTCCGGTGCGCAGGCCACGCCCTGCGATTGCATGAAGTCATCCAGCTTTTGTACGGCAGCTTGTAGTTTTTCAATAACCACAGGGGCTTTGTCCACCAGCCAGATTTCGCGGGCCTGTTTGTCAGTTTGTTCACCTGAGAACCGAGAGATGGCTATATCTACCGCTTCTTGCTGCTGGCGAAAATCAAGAATGTTGCCGTAGGGCTTGGTGCTATTAAGTACACGGTTGGTGCGCGAAAACGCCTGGATCAAACCGTGGTACTTGAGGTTTTTATCCACGTAGAGAGTGTTCAGGTATTTGGAATCGAAGCCGGTGAGCAGCATGTCGACCACAATAGTGATGTCGATTTTCTGCGTATGCGGGTGGTCGGTATTGGGCCATTGCTGGTCTTTGATGCGCTTTTGCACGTCTTGATAGTAGAGATCGAACTCGCTGACGCTGTGGTTGCTGCCGTAGCGGGTGTTGTACTCGGTCAGGATGGCTTTGAGCGCTGCTTTTTTGCCTTCTGGGTCTTCGTCGTTGTCCTGCTTTTCTTGCGGCAAGTCTTCCTGGATTTGTTTGACATCCGCATTATCTTCGGCAGGCGGCGAGAACACGCAGGCGATATTCAGCGGCTCGTAGTCAGTGTCGGCCAGTTGTTTGGTGTGTTGCAGTTCGGCAAAAAGCCTGTGGTATTCGATGGCGTCATTGATGCTGGCCGTAGCCAAAATGGCATTGAAACGGCGCTGGGCGGTTGCCATGTCGTGCTTGGCAAGAATGGCTTCGACCACGGCTCGCTTGGCCAAGCTTTCCCCAGGCTTGGGTGTCTTTTTGCCTTCTGGTTTGAAGAAGTCGATATGGAAGCGCAGCACGTTGGTGTCTTCAATCGCATGGGTAATGGTGTAAGCGTGCAGCTGCTTCTGAAAAAGCTCATCTGTAGTTTGGTAAGAAGCCTGCTGTTCTTCCACTTTCACCCGTGAGGCGTTCTCTTCAAAGATGGGGGTGCCGGTAAATCCAAAGAGCTGGGCTTTGGGAAAGAACTCTTTGATGGCTTTGTGGTTCTCGCCAAACTGGGAGCGGTGGCATTCATCGAAGATGAACACAATGCGTTTGTCGCGCAGCGGGGCCAACTGCTCTTTGTAGGTGAGCTGGTCATTCCGTTTGCGCTGCTTGTTACGTTTGCTGTTTTCATCCAAGGCGAGGCCGAGCTTCTGGATGGTGGTGACGATCACCTTGTCGGCGTAGTCCTCGGAAAGCAGACGACGTACCAGCGTAGCCGTGTTGGTGTTTTCTTCGACGCACCCTTCCTGGAACTTGTTGAATTCCTCACGGGTCTGGCGGTCTAGGTCCTTGCGGTCGACCACAAAGAGGCATTTCTCGATCTCTGGGTTGTCCTTGAGCAAGGTGGACGCTTTGAAGGACGTGAGTGTTTTGCCGCTGCCGGTGGTGTGCCAGATATAGCCGTTGCCGCAGTTTTGTTCGATGCAGTTGACAATTGCTTTGACGGCATAGACCTGATACGGGCGCATCATCATGATCTTCTGCTCAGTAGCGATCAGCACCATGTAGCGGCTGAGTGTTTGGCCGAGTGTGCATTTGACGAGGAAGGTCTCGGCGAAGCGGTCGAGGTAGTTAATCTTTTTGTTCGCTTCGTCAGCAAACTGATAGATGGGCAGGAAGCGCTCATCGGCGTTGAACGAGAAGTGGCGGGCGTTATTGTTGGCAAAGTAGTAAGTGTTGTCGCGGTTGCTGACGATGAACATCTGCAGGAAGCAAAGCAAGGTTTTGGTGTAGCCGTTGCCAGGGTCGTTTTTGTATTCGACGATTTGCTCCATGGCGCGGCGCGGATTAATACCCAGCGTTTTCAGCTCAACTTGAACGCACGGCACACCGTTGATGAGGATGAGCACATCGTACCTGTGGTGGCTGTTGTCGGTGTTGATGCGCAGCTGATTGACCACCTCGAAGGTGTTTTTGCACCAGTCTTTGATATTGACCAGTGTGTAGTTCAGCGGGGTGCCGTCTTCGCGGGTGAAGGCATTACGCTCGCGCAGGGTACGCGCCGCAGAAAACACATCAGGGGTAACGATCTCGTCGAGCAGGCGAGCAAATTCGCCATCAGTGAGGCGAACACGGTTGAGGGCCTCGAATTTCTCGCGAAAGTTGCGCTCTAGCGAGGCGCGGTCTCTGATGTCTGGGCGGTAGCTGTATTTGAGCTCAATCAGCTTGTCGATAAAGCCTTGTTCGATTATTTGCTCACTCATTGATGATGCTCTGCGATCTTCATATGGCCGTAGTAAAACATGACTGTTGTGAATCGCCACGTGTTAGCTGGAAAAGGTCTGCGTTCGTAGTTCGTAGGATTGATTGAGCTGGCAATACCCATCATTTCATTTTGCGGTTGCCGCGATCGCTGCCGATGGGATTCGCTTTGATCAACACATCCTACGACGCACGTTTATCCCAAATCCCGCTCCGTCTCGACTCGCGTTACTTGGCGCTCGGCCAGGGCTGTGCGGTGTTTTTCGCAGCCAGCATAGATCAGCCCTACCACGGGGATATCGCGACCCAGTCAGCGGTTCAGCATAGCTTCGTCGCGGGCGGCGACTGTCCATTCCTGGCCGATCTCGGCCCATTCATGTCCTGTCGGAACCGAACAGGATTGGATGCATGCATCACCCATCGTTAAGGGCTTGCTCGTACGCTTGGGAAAAGATTGAGAGATCAGTCTTAAGGACGAGACAAAGATCGCGAAGCTGAACAATATCGAGCCTTCTGACTCCTCGCTCCACATCACTCATGAATGACTGCGGTCTACCGAGGGCGGCAGAGCACTGTGCTTGAGTCATTCCGGACTCGACGCGCATGCGTTTTAGCACTTGAAGTAAAATCTCATGCTCACGTCGATAGATAGCTTTGGTCATGGCCGCGTATATGGAGGGGCGGCTGACTAAACTATATCTGCTTTTAAGATATCTGAATTTCAGATATTTTGTGCTGCACATTGGCGCGAGTGAAAATGATGAGGCAGATTTGGGAGCTATTCCGAGTGCTATGGATTGTCGGGAGTTTGCCGGTTGGTGCGTTGTTGCTGGTTGTAGTGGTTTTGTGCGGTTTCAACCTACCCTTCTTTATGGGGTTTGCTGGCGGTGCTGATCCGGCCGTTCGATGGTTGTTCTGGGCTCTGGCTTTCTACTTCGTCGGAGGGGGCTGGTTGTTTTGGCGTGTTAACCAACGCTATGCAGAGAAGCTTAAGCAGCTGGTTGCAGGTTTCCAGAACGCAGGTTTTCAACCGCAGCTCGAAGTATTCGCAAAGATCAACGATGCCTACCTGGGTATCGATGGATCTGCACGTAGGCTGTTGGCCTACCCAGTCAAAGGTGCAGAGCATTTCTTCAGGTTTGACGAAATTAATGCTTGGCGGATCGTCCCGGTAGGAAAGCACAATCATCGGTTGGAGGTACTGACCAGCAATTTTGATGTTCCCGTGTTCAGCCTCGTTTTGAAGCCGACAGAGGTACTCAATACGGAGGCTCGACTTGATACGTTGCTTGGTACCTAGTGACGCCTCTGGACTACCATTCTTGAGCGTCAGTTCATCATTCAGTAGGAGCAATCTATGAGCTATCCCGTCAGCAGCATTCCTGTGCCGATAGATATCATTCGACTGGAGCAGGCCAATGCGATGATGCGCTCGGCTAATCTGGCTCTTGCCCGCGATGATGTCTCCACCCTTTCTGCTCTCGGATTTTCCCATCAGCACATCGGAGAGCTGAAGCAAAAAGGCGGCTTCCGGTCTTCTTCGATCGCGCAAAACACAAGAATGATTACACGTCTTCGCAAGGTGGGAGACGCCTATGCACAGTGACAGCACGCCGCTATCGATCGCGGCCAACGTGTTGGCGAGCACCACTATTGAATCCATCCGCCGCTCTCCTTCTTATCACGCCCGTGGCTGGCAAATACTTGATCGTTGGGCGTTTAGCTGTCCTGAGCAGCTTCGTAAGCTGGAGGCGGACGGTGAGGTCATCTTGTTGGGAAGATTGTTGGAGCAACAGGAAATCGAGCATCAAGTGCTGAGCTCGACGGCAGGGTTGGAACAGTGCAGTCATGGTCTAGCAGAGCACGAAGTCCTGGCAATGCATGAGATACGTACAGGGCTGTGAGTCACCAAGGGGCCAACGGGTTTACCTCAACACCCGATACGCTTGATAGCCTCGGTTTGCGTACTCCTTAGAAAGCGCGCCGTTGCCCTCTGTGAAAAGATGCTTCTGAAGGCCGCCTAGGCGCCGCAGCTCGTTGATGACGTGGGAGTCAATTTTTGCTTCTGGTCTGTCGCTTCAATGCGGCGGGCAGCACGACTGACCAACACTCATTCCGCTGTCCTGGGCTTTCTCGCGTACCAGTGCTTTTTCTTCCTCAAAGCAACGAATTGCCGGCAGCCATCCTGTGCGTCGGCGTTGCTCGCTCCGGCTCATGTGTCGGGGTCTCGGGGCTTGCCCTGAGCAGGGAAGGTAGGCAATGCAGAGGGAGTGGAACGACTGGTGCATTCCGGTTGCGAGGCGCCAGGTACTGGCGGTATAGCAAACCCTACCTTGTCCTAGTCTTTCCTCTCAGAATTTAGATGATTTTTGCACTACCCGGTTACAGCAGGGGGCAAGAGGCGTTGGCATTTAGGGGGCGCCACGGGGTACGAAAAAAAGACAAATTCAAGACGATTACATGTGCGAAAAATGCGTAACTCATCAGCAGCTGAGGATGAGACGATTGGACGGCGTGAAAGACGGTAGAGCGACGGCTGGGATTTACCGAGTTGCCCCTAGCCTTGAGTGACTTTCTGCTGCAGAACAAGAGAAAGCAGCATGTGTGTATGCTTGACGCTGATAAGCGTGAGACGATTTTTGGACGCTTGTGGTGATGCGGAAGCACAAAGGCTAAAGTGACGAATCTGAGAGAGCTATTTGACACTGCCGTTTAGTACTCCGGTGATGCTCTCAAGATGCCTTGGAGGTTGTTATGGAACAATCCAGTGACGACGAAAGTAGCTTCGCCGAGATTATGCGTCTGAAGCGCTCCAATCGTGAGCGGTTGATTTGTGCTATCCGAAAAGCCTCCCCTGAAGGGCTCGAAATTTCCGCTCAGCGCATCAAGGACGTTTTGCTTGACTCTTTCGATCCTAGCCGTCGCCGACGGCGCATTGCCCCGCCAGCGTTCGTGAGGGACAAATAGCTCCTCATGTATTGAACGATTTTCGCGAAAAAGTCGGCATGCGGGTCGTCGTTTTCATTACGGAGTTCGCACGTTTCATTGTGTAGTGCGAGGTCATAATCAGTTAATTATCAGGCTGGCTGCTATTGCCCAGGCTCCGCATGGGCGGTAGTAGGCAGCAGTTGTCTTTTGGATTCATCCCACTATGTTTTTCCGCACCGGAATCGTTGGGAGCGATTGCACCAATTCACCTCAGACGCCGTGCTCGAATGATTTACCGGGTTCATTTTGGGCGGCACTCAAAGTATCACGTGCGGCATAGCACTTCGGTGAGCTTCCAAGTTTCGCGGGCTTCGCGTCTCCAGTGCCGATACTTGTATTGACTAACCTGTTGGGCACTCCTTTGACAGCCGCGCCCATTAGCCAAAGAATAGCGAGATGCAGCTATCTCATCCGGACATCGACCCAACAGAAGCTTTCCAGTTTGTCTTTCGTGAGATCAAGCGTCATGAGGACACCGGTAGGAAAAATTTCGTTGTCCGCGTGCCTGTGGATATGGTCGAGTACCTGTTCTCTGGTATTGCTCTGAAGTCGGGTATGTCCAAGGTCAAGCTGGAGCGATTGCTTACTGAGCTTGGGATTTATGGTTTTAGGGACGCCGACGGTCGAATCCTGCGCCGTTATCTGAGTGGCCATTCGCGCATGGCTTGGGATACCTACCATCGGTTGTTGTTCTGGGCATTCGCGAAGGGATGGATCTCTGAATGGGTTTTTCGCGATCTTCTATTGGGGGCATATCTGCGGGAAGCGGCCCAACTCAGCGCGCGCAAAATTCTGAACAGGCTCAAGCGTCAGATATCGGCGCCAAGCCTGAGTCAGGGGCAGATTGTTGAGTGTTTTATCGAAGAGTATCTGGCCAAAGAGAAGGCGCGAGCGCAAGCAGTGGTCAGCCGCTTACGGGTAGATTCAGAAGCGCGAGGGCTAGCAAGCTCATTAGGCCTCGAGGTAACCGAGTGCTCCGAATAACATGCGGCTTACTAAATTTGCCCACGCTGGCAACCTTGCGAAAGGAATCCTGATGTCCGTTCCTACATACGACAAATTCATTGAGCCAATCTTGCGTTACCTGGCGGCTAATCCGGAAGGTGCGACAGCACGCGACGCGCATGAAGCTGCGGCCCGGGCTTTGAATTTATCCGAACCACAGCGGCAAGAGCTGATTGCGAGTGGGCAAGCGACCTATAAGAACCGTGCTGGATGGGCTCACGACCGTCTCAAACGCGCAGGATTATCCTCCAGCGCCAAACGAGGCTACTGGAAGCTAACCGAAGCTGGCACTGCTTATTCAACAGAGCACCCGTCACCGCTAACTGCGGGTCAGGTTGAGCAACTCGCCATCGGCTTCATGGACGTGAAGCTTAGGAACCCCACAGATGCCGTCCCGCTAGATGGGCGAGAGCAAGACGCAGCTACACCTATATCAGCAACTGTGAGCCCAGACGATCGGTTGGAGCAGGCTCTGCGTGAACTACGCGATGCAACAGCTGCCGATCTGCTGGATAACCTGCTACAAGTCAGTCCCAACCGCTTCGAAGTCATTGTGCTCGACGTCTTGCACAGCCTTGGCTACGGGGCTAGCCGAAACGATTTGCAGCGTGTTGGTGGAAGCGGAGATGGCGGAATTGATGGGGTAATTTCGCTTGATAAGCTCGGACTGGAAAAAGTTTATGTCCAAGCAAAACGCTGGCAAGGCACTGTAGGCCGTCCTGAGTTGCAAGCGTTCTATGGAGCACTTGCTGGGCAAAAGGCCAAGCGAGGGGTATTTATCACTACGTCGGGTTTCACTGCCCAAGGCATCGACTTTGTCCGCTCAGTGGAAGGCATGGTGCTGGTGGATGGCATCCGACTAGTCAACCTGATGATGGACCACGAGGTCGGGGTAACGTCCCGGCTTCTAAAACTACCGAAACTGGATAGCGATTACTTCGACGAGGAATTAGGGTTTTGAGCCTCGTCATTCGTTGCTCGGCACCGGGGAGGTCTAGTAAGCGAGCACTGGACACTAGCGCCCTATGATCAAAAGAACCATTACCAGTCAGACTCCAGCTCGGTGCTTAGGTGGATACCCATCACCTTAGCCTTGCGGTACCTCAGGGGCTCCGCATTAATCTCCAGGGCAACAAGTCGACTTGCAGCGATGACTAAGCTGTTCAAGCGGTCGTTGTGAACGGCGACATAAGCGATGAGTTTTTTGCCAGTCGCCTGCATTGAGCCGATGCAGCGAGGAACCGACTTGTCGCTTAGGAGTAATGGGTCAACGTGTAGGTAGCATTCTAAGGTTGGGTACTTGAATGCTTCAGGGTATCGGACGGAGCCGTAAAGCTTGAGCGCAATATGCTCTGAATAATGGTGACCGATTGGCCTGGTATCGGTAGGCGTGGCCATGCTGAACGACCAGGACATATCCCACCCCCATATCCGAGCTTGGAGGATTATTCGCTCAACGGCGGCACGACTCCTTCTAGCCATAGCATTCATCCTCCCCGTTTGAGTTGGCTTCAGACAAACCTAGTTCACTTCGTTACCGCCATTCAGATTCTCGGCCAGATACAGAGTTAAGGCCATGGCGCTATGTGGTTTACCTGAAGCAGATCGGTAATTTTCTGCCATCGCGTTGACTACGAGTTGCGGCCTATGTCTAAGTTTTCCGCTTACCTTCGCCTTCACAAGCGCTCTGTGGACATCCGTCCGATGTTCAGGAGGGATTCCTGACATATCCAATTCGTAAGAGGTGGGCGAAGACGTTGGTGTTTTGGTTGAGAGTTTGGGTTGAGGTTTAGTGTTAGGTATGACACCGGCTGATACGGTATCGATATGGCATCCGTGTAGTATCGAGTCTTCTTCTACGTATCGCTTTGAGCGCGGCCGGAGGGATTCATCTATCCAATCCTGCTGGTCGTCGTTCAGCCTTTCTTTGAAGTCATTCAGAAAGTCGTCTAGCCACTCGCTTGGTATACGGCGAATTTCTTCCAACGCTCTGGCTCGTAGTTTTGGCCCTGTCACTTGAGTAGCAGAGTGGTGATCCCACCAGATTTTTACCCAAACTATGAGTCTGACGTTGTCATACCTGGCTAGGTCTTCATCTTGGAGGCGATGGATGACCTGCAACCACTGATCCGCCGTCCATCCAATTTCTGCTCCGGCAATGCGTGGAACAAGTGGGTATACGCCCGTAATGTTGCTGTCAGGAGCCGTTAACAGGTGCAGCAAAGCAACTTTGTCCTCGGTGGTGCAATTCAGTAAGCGTGGGGAGCGCCAAAAATTCTGGTCCCGAATGGTTCGTTGTCTACTCATGCTCACTGCTTCCGGTGCAAAGGAGATGAATCGAGCTAGGACAGGTCATTGTCGCGCCTCCACCTGCGCTTTCTTTGTGGGCCTCCCTGTGCGTTTCGGATGTGAAACAGGTGCGATGACGGTGGCTGAATCTCGACTTTCTGTGTTGCCGGTGCGCATCCAAGTCCTCAGATCACCCAGTCTCCATCTCAACCTTGACAGTCCCGGTACAGGCTCAAGCCTCGGCAGTTTGCGCTGACGGACCGTAAGCACGCTGAAGCCGGTCAGCGCTGCTACTTCAACCACGCCAATCAGAACATCGTCGCCAAGCTTCTGTATTTTCTGGATAGTTTCATAATCTACTGTCATCGCTTTATCGCTCGATTGATCTGGTGAGCCCAGCTTTTGCCAATCAGCCGCTCAATCACTAGGACAGCTTTTTAACAGATGACATGTTTTCTGAAGGAAGGAGGCCGCAACAACGGGCGATTGTTGACCCGGCAACAGGGCCCCGTGCACCTATGCTGAGTTCGCGCGGGCGTGTTGCAAGATCAATGGTCAGCTCTAAGCTGACCATTGAGAAGTAGTCATAGGTCTGATCAAGCCAGCTTTGCCGCGAGCTCTTCTGCGGTGATGTTGTAGTAACGCTTCAGCATGTTCACTTCCCGATGTCCCGTTACGCTGGCAAGCTCGATCAAATTCGGCAGCTTGGTCGCAAGCCGACATGTCGCTTCATGCCTCAGGTCGTGAAAGCGTAGATTGATCAGGAAGTCTTCCTGAGGCGTTACCTGCGCCGCCCCGCAATCCCCCAGGTATTTCAGCCTCGCTCGCTCCAGGCCTCGCACAAAGGCCTTCTTGAGAGCGTCGGCGGTGGTGGGGAAGACTCGACCGCACAGCGAGCGCGGCAAATCCTTCAACAGCTGAATAGCCTTTGGTGAAAGCGGGACGGTTCTGGGCAGTCCGTTCTTAGTCGCTGGAAGATGCGCGGTCCTGCGATCTAGGTTCACATGCTTCCAGCGCAGCTCGAAAATTTCGCCACGGCGCATGGCTGTCTCAATCGCCAATTGAACGATGGGCCGTATCCAAGGATTGTGCGACGCATCTGCATAGGTGCCATCAGCATGGCGCTCTCGAAGCTCAAGGGCGCTGAGAATGTACTGCTCCTCAACCGGGTCCAGCCGCCGCGAGCGTTCGTCGTTATAGCTAGGGCGGCTGACCATCCGCACCGGATTCTCGGCAAGATGGATTCCCCATTCGCGGCGAGCGACCTCAATCACGCATTGAAACAATGCCAGCTCACGCTTGACCGTATTGCCCTTGCGGATTTTCAGGCGCTCGTCACGGTAGCGGGCAAAGTCGGAGGAGGTGAGGGTGGCAACGATGCGCTTAGCCAGCGGATGACGCTTGAGCGCTTCCAGACGTTTGATTTCCGAGTACGCGCCTTTGTGCTTCGGAGCGATCTCTGAGATGTAGCGATCAATGAGTTGATGAAAGGCGGTGCGCTCTGCCTCGACGCGAGAGACAAAAATGCCTCGGTCGATTTCGCTTTCGATCATTCGCGCCCAGGCCTGGGCATCTGCTTTGGTTTCGAAGGTTTTTCTTTGGGCTGGATAGCCCTTGCGACGGATTTGCGCTTCCCACTGATACTCGCCGCGATTCCTGATTGTTGCCATTTCGACCATTCCCGCCACATTAAGTGTGGCAAATTTGTGGCAAAAACGACTTTCAGGACTAGGACAGGTTTCTGTCAGGAGCGCTATCCCCTTGTAATACAAGGGAAAGAAGATGGTGCACCAGGCGGGATTCGAACCCACGACCCCTGCCTTCGGAGGGCAGTACTCTATCCAGCTGAGCTACTGGTGCAGCGGGCGACATCATACCTAGGTCGGGTCAGGGCGTCCATGCCGGGTTTTGGGGCGTATTGTCAGTGCGCGTGTCGGCTGGAGTCGCTGTATTCCATAAAGCGGTAACGTCCTGCAAAACCCTCGCTTGGCGCTTTGACGGGGGTGTTCTATGGTTTTCCTGCGGTGGGGGTTTTTTGCTCGTTGATCTGAAAAACTTCACAAACACGCCGTTTTTGTTCTTTTTTTCGAACGCCCTATTGTCCTTTAAACCCTTTGCTCCTACGATCCGTTTGAGATTTCAAACGCTCGTTGACTGGGCGTTGAAGCGCAGGTGTTTCGAGTCGTGCACGATTGATGCGCCTCACCCGGTCACTGATTTCCCTGACGGCAGCCTTGCGAGGCGCCTTTCTACAATCATAATTTGCTCCGCGCAGGCCGCGGTGCTGTTAAGGAAAGCCGACATGCAGCTTAAAGACACCCAGTTGTTCCGCCAGCAAGCCTTCATTGATGGCGCTTGGGTCGATGCGGACAACGGTCAGACGATCAAGGTCAACAACCCGGCCACCGGCGAAATTCTCGGTACCGTGCCGAAGATGGGTGCTGCCGAAACCCGCCGTGCCATTGAAGCCGCTGATAAAGCGCTGCCGGCCTGGCGTGCACTGACCGCCAAAGAGCGTGCCGGCAAACTGCGTCGCTGGTTCGAGCTGATGATCGAAAACCAGGACGACCTCGCTCGCCTGATGACCCTCGAACAGGGCAAGCCGCTGGCCGAAGCCAAGGGCGAAATCGTTTACGCCGCTTCGTTCATCGAGTGGTTCGCTGAAGAAGCCAAACGCATTTACGGTGACGTGATTCCGGGCCACCAGCCGGACAAACGCCTGATCGTGATCAAGCAGCCAATCGGCGTGACCGCAGCCATTACCCCGTGGAACTTCCCGGCCGCGATGATCACCCGTAAGGCCGGCCCGGCGCTGGCTGCCGGTTGCACCATGGTGCTCAAGCCTGCTTCGCAAACCCCTTTCTCCGCATTCGCACTGGCTGAACTGGCCCAGCGTGCCGGCATTCCTGCGGGCGTGTTCAGCGTGGTATCCGGCAGCGCCGGCGACATCGGCAGCGAGCTGACCAGCAACCCGATCGTGCGCAAGCTGTCCTTCACCGGTTCGACCGAAATCGGCCGTCAACTGATGGCCGAATGTGCCAAGGACATCAAGAAAGTCTCGCTGGAACTGGGCGGCAACGCGCCGTTCATCGTGTTCGACGACGCAGACCTGGATAAGGCCGTTGAAGGCGCGATCATTTCCAAGTACCGCAACAACGGTCAGACCTGCGTCTGCGCCAACCGTCTGTACATTCAGGATTCGGTCTACGACGCCTTCGCCGAGAAGCTGAAAGTGGCCGTGGCCAAACTGAAGATCGGCAACGGTCTGGAAGACGGCACCACCACTGGCCCGTTGATCGACGAAAAAGCCGTGGCCAAGGTGCAAGAACACATCGCTGACGCCGTGGCCAAAGGCGCCACCGTGCTGGCCGGTGGCAAGCCGATGGAAGGCAACTTCTTCGAGCCGACCATCCTGACCAACGTGCCGAAAGACGCAGCGGTCGCCAAGGAAGAAACGTTCGGTCCGCTGGCGCCGCTGTTCCGCTTCAAAGACGAAGCCGAAGTGATCGCGATGTCCAACGACACCGAGTTCGGTCTGGCCTCTTACTTCTACGCTCGCGATCTGGGCCGTGTGTTCCGTGTGGCCGAAGCCCTGGAATACGGCATGGTCGGCGTCAACACCGGGCTGATCTCCAACGAAGTTGCGCCATTCGGCGGCATCAAGGCGTCGGGCCTGGGCCGTGAAGGCTCCAAGTACGGCATCGAAGATTACCTGGAAATCAAATACCTCTGCCTGGGCATCTAAGCCGGGAAAGGGATTGCTGCAAACGCAAAGGGCACGAGAGCGCTGTCCCTTTGCGTCGTTTCAAACCGGAATTTTCTCTGCGGCCGGGAACGCCGTGGCAGTCGATCATCGCATGCTGCCACCGTCGCTTCCTCCCGCTTAATCCTTGAACCACGCCGCCCGATGAGCGGCGAATGAGGACTGTAATGAGCAAGACTAACGCTGAACTGATGGCCCGCCGTACCGCTGCCGTACCTCGTGGTGTTGGCCAGATTCACCCGATCTTCGCCGAATCCGCGAAGAACGCTACTGTGACTGACGTTGAAGGTCGTGAATTCATCGACTTCGCCGGCGGTATCGCTGTACTGAACACCGGCCACGTGCACCCGAAAATCATCGCCGCCGTGACCGAACAGCTGAACAAGCTGACCCACACCTGCTTCCAGGTGCTGGCCTACGAGCCGTACGTTGAGCTGTGCGAAAAAATCAACGCCAAGGTGCCAGGTGATTTCGCCAAGAAAACCCTGCTGGTCACCACCGGTTCCGAAGCGGTGGAAAACGCCGTGAAAATCGCCCGTGCCGCCACTGGCCGCGCTGGCGTGATCGCCTTTACCGGCGCTTACCACGGTCGCACCATGATGACTCTGGGTCTGACCGGTAAAGTCGTGCCTTACTCGGCCGGCATGGGCCTGATGCCAGGCGGCATCTTCCGCGCGCTGTACCCTAACGAACTGCACGGCGTGAGCATCGACGATTCGATCGCTTCCATCGAGCGCATCTTCAAGAACGACGCTGAGCCGCGTGACATCGCTGCCATCATCATCGAGCCGGTTCAGGGCGAAGGCGGTTTCTACGTCGCGCCTAAAGAGTTCATGAAGCGTCTGCGCGCCCTGTGCGACCAGCACGGCATTCTGTTGATCGCTGACGAAGTGCAGACCGGCGCTGGCCGTACCGGCACCTTCTTCGCCATGGAGCAGATGGGCGTTGCTGCCGACCTGACCACTTTTGCCAAATCCATCGCTGGCGGCTTCCCGCTGGCCGGTGTGTGCGGCAAGGCCGAATACATGGACGCCATCGCTCCAGGCGGCCTGGGCGGCACTTACGCCGGTAGCCCGATCGCTTGCGCGGCGGCTCTGGCGGTGATGGAAGTTTTCGAAGAAGAAAAACTGCTGGATCGCTGCAAGGCTGTCGGCGAGCGACTGGTCACTGGCCTCAAAGCCATCCAGGCCAAGTACCCGGTCATCGGCGAAGTCCGTGCCCTGGGCGCAATGATCGCCGTCGAGCTGTTCGAGAACGGCGACAGCCACAAGCCGAACGCTGCCGCTGTGGCGTCCGTTGTGGCCAAGGCTCGCGACAAGGGCCTGATCCTGTTGTCCTGCGGCACCTACGGCAACGTACTGCGCGTACTCGTACCGCTGACCTCGCCGGATGAGCAACTGGACAAAGGTCTGGCGATCATCGAAGAGTGCTTCTCCGAGCTGTAGGGTCGGGCGCTGTGTGACTGGATAGACAAAAAACCCGCTTCGGCGGGTTTTTTTTCGTCTGTGGAATCACATCATCAGGTTTAGCGCTGTATCGAATAGCTCGCATTGGCTAAGGTTCAGGCATTGCAAGGGAGAGCGCGCATGACTGCCGTTGATTTACCCGCCGTACCCCGAGTGCTGATTGCCGAGGCCGACCCATGGTCTCGTGATCTGCTCAAACAAGTGCTGCTCAACGTGCGCTGCGATGCGCGGCTGGATCTGTGTGCCGACGGCCAGCAAGCCCTCTCGCTGCTCAGCGAAGTGCCCTATGACCTGGCCATCGTCGATTGGGAGCTGCCCGGTGTCGATGGCTTGAGCGTGTTGCGCAGCGTGCGCCAGCGCAAACGCAATCCGCCGCTGCCGTTCATTCTGATGAGCAGCCGCAACGACAGCGCGAGCGTGCGCGAAGCCCTTCCGCTGGCGCCGACGGCGTACCTGACCAAACCCCTGAACATGGAAAGCCTGACGGAGCGTCTGCAAGGTTTGTTGCTCAATGCCGGTGAGGAAGTGTTCTGCGAAGTGCCGGCACTCGCGCCGGGCATGACCTTGTCGGTGTTCCTTGAGCGACGCCGCGAGCAGACTGACGGCGCCCCGCTGATGACCGATGTGCTGGTGGCGGTCAAACGCAGCCTCAATCCCAATGGGCTGGACCTGAAGCTGCTGGAAGAGGAAATCCGCATCGACCCGCAGATCACCGCCGTACTGATCGCCGCAGCCAACAGCGCGGCGCAGCACCACGGTGCACCGGTGCAGACGTTGGCGCAGGCGCTGCATCGGCTGGGCACTGGGCAAAGCATGAACCTGATTCTGGGGTTGGCGCTCAAGCGCAGCGCCAGGCTCAGCGATCCGTGTCTGGCGGACTATGCCGAGCGTTACTGGGGCCTGTCGCTGCACACCGCGGAGTACGCTCGCACCCTGGCGCGCTTGCTCGATCTGGATCAGGAGCGCTGCTATTGCGCCGGCATGTTGCATCGTTTGGGCGATCTGGCGTTGCTGCGCTGTCTGCAGGAGTGGAAGCAGGCCGGCGGGGAGCTGGATGAGTGTGAGGAAGTCGGCGACGCGCTGGCCGAGTTTGGCGCGGCGTATGGTTCGGCGTTGCGTACACGCTGGCGTTTGCCGTTGGAGCTGCGTGAGCTGATTGCTTCGGTCTACCAGCTCGGCGGCGGGGTGTATTCCCGCGAGGCGCTGGTGATGAACATGGCGGCGCAGATGGCTCGCCTGACGGAGCATGAAGGTGTTGAGGAACTGGCGAAGAGCCGCACGGCGCGGTTGCTCAAGATCGGGCTGCCGGAATTGATGCGGATGCGCAAATAACCGGAGTTTTCACAACCCCACAGTTGTTTTGTGTTGTCAGGCAGAGATGATCCGGTTTTTGCCCTGGCGTTTGGCTTCGTACATCGCTGCATCCGCACGGGCGAACAGGCTGTCGAGGCTGCCATCGCCCTCCTTGAGGCTGGTCAGACCCTGGCTCACCGTAATGCCGAACGTCTGGCCGTTGTGGTTGAAACTCAAGCGTTGGATCTCTCGTTGCAGCCGTTCGGCCACTTGCATCGCCATCTCTGGCGCGCAGCCGGGGAACACGGCGGCAAACTCTTCCCCACCAATACGCCCGAACAGATCTGCGCGTCGCAGCGAACCGCGACCGCACTCGGCGATCCGTTGCAGCACATTGTCACCCACGGGATGGCCGTAGCTGTCGTTGATCACTTTGAAGTCATCGATATCCAGCAGCAGGAATGCCAGTGGTGAACCTTGCAGGCGCGCCTCTTCGAATTCGCGATTGGCGCATTCGAAGAAGTGGCGCCGATTGCTGCTTTGGGTCAGCACGTCGGTAGTGGCCAGGCGTTGCAACTCGGTTTCCATCTGCTTTTTATCGGTGATGTCCTCGGCGATACCGACAATCACCACCGGTTGTCCGGGTTCGTCCTGACGATTGATGAAGCATTTATCGCTGATCCAGCGTACCTGGCCGTCGGCGGCAATGATCCGGTATTCGCGATCTTCCACGGCGCCTTTGTGCAGGACGTCGGCGAGGCTGCGTTCGGCGTAGTCCAGATCGTCGGGGTAGATGCTGTCGCGCCACTGGTTGTAGTCGGCGAGCAAGAGGCCGGCGCAGCGGCCGAAAATCCGTTCATAGGCGGGGCTGACGTACAGCACCTGCCGGGTTTCCCAGTCGAAGGCCCACAGCACGGCATTGACGCTGACCAGCAGGGCGCTGAACAGTTGCTCGCGCTCGCTCAGCCGGGCGACTTCGCCTTGGGCGTGCATCAACGCCATGAGGGTTTGCGCGGCCTCGGGCCATTGCGGGAGGGATGAGTCTTTTTGGTTGTTGTTGACCATCGGCACAGATCTCAAAGGGCGTGCCGGAATTCGACAACGACCACAGTACGGCCCGCCGGGGTGGCGAAGTGTCTTTGAGATAGGGGATTGCGGGCTAAGTTCCGATGGGTGCGCCCGGGAGTCCGGACGCACCGATCAACGGTCTCAGACCGCTGCAGGGCGCAGCGAGTAGGTTTTCAACTGGTCGGCGAATTCGCGCAGGGAATGTATGCCACTGGCCTCGGCCTCGTGAATCCATTCCTTGATGGCGGCGAGCATGTCGTGGCCATTTGCACTGGTCTTGACCCAGATCTGTTGCAGGGCCAGACGTTTTTCGTAAATTACCTTCAGTGCCTGGCTGTGCTCGAGCATGGTCTGGATACGCAGGTGATGACGATCTTCCAGCAGGCTGGTTTCCCGCGAGAGCAGACGCTTGGCGCGGTGGAACTGGTGACGCACCGAATGATCGACCTTGGCCAGCTCTTGCTTGACCAGCGGGCCGATGACCAGCTTGCGGTACTGGGCCATGATCTGGAAGCGGTTGTTGAGGATCGCCATGGCGGTGTCCATGTCCAGGTTGCCCTTGCCTTCGACACGGTGAGCAATCGGCGCGACACGTTGCACCTTGGCCAGACGCAGGAAGCTGAAGACTTTGATCCAGGCCCAACCGAGGTCGAACTCCCACTTCTTCACCGACAGCTTGGCCGAGTTGGGGTAGGTGTGATGGTTGTTATGCAGTTCTTCGCCGCCGATCAGGATCCCCCACGGCACCAGATTGGTCGCCGCGTCGCGGCATTCGAAGTTGCGGTAGCCGACGGCATGGCCCAGGCCGTTGATCACGCCGGCAGCCCACACCGGGATCCACATCATCTGGATCGCCCAGATGGTGATGCCGATGGTGCCGAACAGCAGCAGGTCGATGACGCCCATGATGGCCACGCCCAGCAGCGGATAGCGGCTGTAGACGTTGCGTTCGATCCAGTCTTCGGGGCAGTTTTTGCCATAGATGCGCAGGGTCTCGGGGTTTTGCGCTTCGGCGCGGTACAGTTCGGCGCCGGTGCGCAGCACAGTGGACAGACCTTTGATGACCGGGCTGTGCGGGTCATCTTCGGTTTCGCATTTGGCGTGGTGTTTGCGGTGGATGGCGGTCCATTCGCGGGTGTTCTGCGCTGTGGTCAGCCACAGCCAGAAGCGGAAAAAGTGTTTGAGCCCGGCATTCAGCTCCAGCGAGCGATGGGCGGAGTAACGGTGCAGATAGACCGTGACGGCGACAATTGTCACATGGGTCATGAGCAGGGTTACGGCGACCAGTGACCAGGCCGACAAACCAAGAAAACCTTCGTACCACATAGGCTATAGGGCCCTCGATAAAGATAAAAACAGCCGTTGCATTATCACCAAGCACACAGATAAAACCAGTCACCCTTTCAGATAAGAGTCGCTGGATGTTTCTTGACCTATAATCCCAACCTTTTTGTAGGGACATGGACGGCCGAATGTCAGCCACTTATCGCGATGCCTTGCGTGCAGCGCTGCTCTATCTTGTAGTTGCAGTCGTCTGGCTGCAGGGGACTGGTTATTTATTAAACAGTTTCTTCGATAACGCCGTCGATCTTGCCCGTTGGCAACTGATCAACGGTTATGTATTGGCGGCGTTCAGTGCCGGGCTGATCTTTCTGGCGCGGGCGCGTTTGTGTGCGTTTCTGGGGATTGGCGCGCGTTTGCGCGAGCGGCATGCTGATCGCGAACGCCTGCGGCAGGCGGCGGCTGTGTTCGATTGCACGCGTGAAGGCGTACTGGTCACCAACCATCGTGGGCTGATCGTGCACGTCAATCGTGCGTTCATCGAGATCACTGGTTACCAAGGCGAGGAAGTTCTGGGTCAGCAGCCAAGCCTGTTCAAGTCTGGCCATCATCCGCCGGGTTTCTATCAGGCGATGTTCGCCACGCTGGCGTCGCAGGGCGAGTGGAGCGGTGAGATCTGGAACCGCCGTAAAAGCGGCGAAATTTATCCTCAGTGGCAAACCATCCGCGTCATACACGATGATCAGGGGCGCCTTAGTCACTATGTGGCGGTGTTCTCCGACATCAGTGCGATCAAGCACTCCGAGCATGAGCTCAAGCACCTCGCTCACCACGATCCGCTGACCGATCTGCCCAATCGCCTGTTGTTCAGCGACCGCGCCGAGCAGGCGCTGGCCTCGGCGCAGCTCCAAAAACGCGGCTGCGCCCTGCTGATGCTCGATCTGGATCACTTCAAGATGATCAACGACAGCCTCGGTCACAACGTCGGTGATCGACTGCTCAAGGCCGTGGCTGCGCGGTTGCAGGACTTGTTCGGTCCCGGCATCACTCTGGCGCGACTCGGAGGCGATGAATTCGCGGTGCTGGCCGAGTGTTGTCCACAACTGGTGCAGGCAGCGGCGTTGGCCCGGCGCATTCTCGACGCGCTCAAAGAGCCGTTTTGTATCGAAGGTCATGAGTTGTTCATCAACGCCAGTGTCGGCATCAGCCTGTTTCCCAGCGATGCGCTGAGCGCCGAACAACTGCTGCGCAATGCCGATGCTGCGCTGTTCAAGGCCAAGAGCAACGGGCGCAACGGTTACGCCTTGTACACCGAAGAGCTGACGGCCCATGCCCAGCGACGGGTCGAAATCGCTTTCGAATTGCGCCGAGCGCTGGAGCAGCAGGAGCTGCGGGTCTACTACCAACCGGTGCATGACCTGAAAACCGGGCGCCTGATTGGCGTTGAAGCCTTGGTGCGTTGGCAGCATCCGCAGCGCGGCCTGGTGTCGCCGGCCGAATTCATCCCGATTGCCGAGCGCACCGGGTTGATCGCCGAGATCGACGCGTGGGTCATGCAGCAGGCTTGCCGGCAGATGTGCCAATGGCTGAAAGCCGGGGTGTTGCTGGCGTTTGTTGCAGTGAACGTCTCGTCGCGGCTGTTTGCTCGACGCGAGTTGTATCAGCAGGTGGCGCAGGTGCTGCATGACACCGGTCTGGACCCGGCCTATCTGGAACTGGAGGTCACCGAAAGTGCGGTGATGGACGACCCGGAAGTGGCGCTGGAGCAGATGCATCGCTTGCGCGAATTGGGCATTCGTTTGGCCATTGATGATTTCGGCACTGGCTATTCATCGCTGCTGCGGCTCAAGCGCTTGCCGGTGCAGAAACTCAAGATCGATCAGGGGTTCGTCGCCGGATTGCCCGGGGACGAACATGATGTGGCGATTGTCCGGGTGATCATCGCGCTGGCCCGCAGCATGGGCATGCAGGTGCATGCCGAGGGCATCGAACAGGTTGAGCAGGTGGCGTTTCTGTTGGAGCAGGAGTGCAATCTGGGGCAGGGGTACTGGTTTGGACGGCCGGTACCGGCGCCGGAGATCGATTGGTCGCGAGCGCCATTGATCGGTTGAAGATCAACAGATCGCAACCCCTTGTCCGTATAGATAATTCTTTTCGGTTATATAAAAATTCTTAAATAGTATTTTTAAGAATAACAGTGCCTCTCTTATATTGCTCCCACGCCAACGCAGTGCCCTCCGCTGCCAGGCCAATCCCCTTCAAAGGAGCAGCACCATGAGCGCATCCCTGCGTAGCGTTGACGGTCAGGACGAAGCCACCATTTTGCGTGAGATCCAGAGTGCCCTGCGCGACCTGCGCTTTGGCGCAGTGGAGATCACTGTGCACAACGCGCAAGTGGTCCAGATCGAGCGCAAAGAGAAATTCCGCTTGCAGCAGCCGGGCAAGCAACCGGGCTAAAAGATCCCGACCGGCAACTCGATTGCAGATATTCATAAGAAAAAGCCATCACCCAGAATTCCAGGAGCTTTCACCATGTCGTCGATTCGCCGTTACGCGTTGGCCGCCGTGGCCAGTGCTGCGTTTGCCGGTTGCGCGGTTGCCAAGGATTACGAACTGCTCAACGTGTCGTATGACCCGACGCGTGAGCTGTATCAGGACTACAACGCCGAATTCATCCAGTTCTGGCAGCAGGATCATGCCGGCGACACGGTGAAAATCCAGCAATCCCACGGCGGCTCGGGCAAGCAGGCCCGTGGGGTGATCGACGGTCTGCGTGCCGACGTCGTGACCCTGGCCCTGGCCGGTGACATCGACGAAATCGCCAAACTCGGCAAAACCCTGCCGGCCGACTGGCACAAGCGCCTGCCGCAGGCGAGCACGCCGTACACCTCGACCATCGTGTTCCTGGTGCGCAAGGGCAATCCCAAAGGCATCAAGGACTGGGGTGATCTGGTCAAGAACGACGTCTCGGTGATTACGCCTAACCCGAAAACTTCCGGCGGTGCGCGCTGGAACTTCCTCGCCGCCTGGGCCTACGGCCTGAAAGCCAACGGCGGTGATGAAGCCAAAGCCAAGGAGTACGTACAGACCCTGTTCAAGCATGTGCCGATTCTCGATACCGGCGCTCGCGGCTCGACCATTACCTTCGTCAACAATGGTCAGGGTGATGTGTTGCTGGCCTGGGAAAACGAAGCGTTCCTGGCGCTGAAAGAAGACGGCGGCACGGACAAGTTCGACATCGTCGTGCCTTCACTCTCGATCCTCGCTGAACCGCCCGTGGCCGTGGTCGACAAGAACGCCGAGAAGAAGGGCAATGCGCAGATCGCCGAAGCCTATCTCAAACACCTGTACAGCCCGGCCGGCCAGGAAATCGCCGCGAAGAACTTCTACCGTCCGCGTGACAAGGCTGTCGCCGCCAGATATGCCCAGCAGTTCCCGACACTGGAACTGGTGACCATCGACAAGGACTTCGGCGGCTGGAAAGCCGCACAGCCGAAATTCTTCAACGACGGTGGCGTGTTCGACCAGATTTATCAGGCGCAGTAATCTGACTTCAGCCACACCACGAGCCTGATGCGTTCAGCGGAAGGCTTTTTAACCAAGGACTTTTATGTCGCGTCGTATCTCCCCCGTCATACCCGGCTTCGGGCTGACGCTGGGTTACACCTTGGTGTACCTCAGCCTGATTGTGCTCATCCCGCTGGCGGCGATGTTCGTCCACGCCGCGCAACTCACCTGGGATCAGTTCTGGACGATCATCTCCGCGCCGCGTGTGCTGGCCGCCCTGAAGCTGAGCTTCGGTACCGCGCTGTGTGCCGCGATCATCAACGGCATCATCGGCACGCTGCTGGCCTGGGTGCTGGTGCGCTACACCTTCCCGGGGCGCAAGGTCATCGACGCGATGATCGATCTGCCATTCGCCCTGCCGACGGCGGTGGCGGGTATCGCCTTGACTGCGCTGTACGCGCCGACCGGTCTGGTCGGGCAGTTCGCCACAGACCTGGGTTTCAAGATCGCCTACACCCCGCTGGGCATCACCCTGGCGCTGACCTTCGTGACCCTGCCGTTCGTGGTGCGCACGGTGCAACCGGTGCTGGCCGACATTCCCCGTGAAGTCGAAGAAGCTGCTGCGTGTCTGGGGGCGAAGCCGTTGCAGGTGTTCCGTTACATTCTGGTGCCGGCGCTGCTGCCCGCCTGGCTCACCGGTTTTGCCCTGGCTTTTGCCCGTGGCGTCGGCGAGTACGGTTCGGTGATTTTCATCGCCGGCAACATGCCGATGAAAACCGAGATTTTGCCGCTGCTGATCATGGTCAAACTCGACCAGTACGATTACACCGGCGCCACCGCCATCGGCGTTTTGATGCTGGTGGTGTCCTTTGTCCTGTTGCTGCTGATCAACTTGCTGCAGCGGCGCATCGAAACCCCATAAGGAGGCGCGAACATGTCCCAATCGTCTATTGCCGCCGCCTCTTCGGCCAACGCAGCGCGCCGTGGCAGTGCCACTTCGCGCAGAATCCTGATCGGCCTCGGCTGGCTGGTTTTCACGCTGTTTCTATTGTTGCCGCTGTTCATCGTGGTGTCCCAAGGCTTGAAGAATGGCCTTGGCGCATTCTTCACCGCGATCTTTGAACCGGATGCACTGTCGGCACTGAAGCTCACCGTGTTCGCCGTACTGATTTCGGTGCCGCTGAACCTGGTGTTCGGCGTCAGCGCGGCGTGGTGCGTGAGCAAGTACGCGTTCCGTGGAAAAAGCCTACTGGTGACGCTGATCGACCTGCCGTTCTCGGTGTCGCCGGTCATTGCCGGTCTGGTCTACGTGCTGATGTTCGGCGCTCAAGGCCTGTTCGGGCCGTGGCTGCAGGATCACGACATTCAGATCGTCTTTGCATTGCCGGGCATCGTGCTGGCGACGATTTTCGTCACCGTGCCGTTCGTGGCCCGTGAGCTGATTCCGTTGATGCAGGAACAAGGCACGCAGGAAGAGGAAGCCGCGCGTCTGCTCGGCGCCAATGGCTGGCAGATGTTCTGGCACGTCACGGTGCCCAACATCAAGTGGGGCCTGATCTATGGCGTGGTGTTGTGTACGGCGCGGGCCATGGGTGAGTTCGGTGCGGTGTCGGTGGTTTCCGGGCACATTCGCGGGGTGACCAACACCTTGCCGCTGCACGTCGAGATTCTCTACAACGAATACAACCATGTGGCCGCGTTCGCTGTGGCGAGCCTGTTGCTGATCCTGGCGCTCTTCATCCTGCTGGCCAAGCAGTGGAGCGAAAACCGTATCAACCGCCTGCGCGCCAGCGCCGCGGAGGAATAATTCATGTCGATCGAAGTGCGTAACGTCAGCAAGAATTTCAATGCGTTCAAGGCGCTGGACAACATCAGCCTGGACATTCAAAGCGGTGAACTGGTGGCGCTGCTCGGCCCATCCGGCTGTGGCAAAACCACCTTGCTGCGCATTATTGCCGGTCTGGAAACCCCGGATCAGGGCAACATCGTCTTTCACGGTGAAGACGTGTCCGGCCACGACGTGCGGGATCGCAACGTCGGTTTCGTGTTTCAGCATTACGCCTTGTTCCGCCACATGACGGTGTTCGACAACGTCGCGTTCGGCCTGCGCATGAAACCGAAAAACCAGCGCCCGAGCGAAAGCCAGATCGCGACCAAAGTTCATGAACTGCTGAACATGGTGCAACTGGATTGGTTGGCGGATCGTTACCCGGAGCAACTGTCCGGTGGTCAGCGTCAGCGCATTGCTCTGGCCCGTGCGTTGGCGGTGGAGCCCAAAGTGCTGTTGCTGGATGAGCCCTTCGGCGCCCTTGACGCCAAGGTGCGTAAAGAACTGCGCCGCTGGCTCGCGCGGCTCCACGAAGACATCAACCTGACCTCGGTGTTCGTGACTCACGACCAGGAAGAAGCGATGGAAGTCGCCGACCGCATCGTGGTGATGAACAAAGGCGTGATCGAGCAGATCGGCTCACCGGGCGACGTCTACGAAAACCCGGCCAGCGATTTCGTTTATCACTTCTTGGGTGATTCGAACCGTCTGCACTTGGGCGATGACAATCATGTGCTGTTCCGTCCCCATGAAGTGTCGCTGTCACGGCATGAGCTGGAGGATCATCACGCCGCCGAAGTCCGCGATATCCGGCCGTTGGGTGCGACCACGCGGGTGACGCTGAAGGTTGAGGGGCAGACGGATCTGATCGAAGCCGAAGTGGTGAAGGATCACGACAGCCTGACGGGGCTGGCCAAAGGGGAAACCCTGTTCTTCAAGCCGAAGGTCTGGCAGAAAATCGCCAGCCTCTAACGTCAAAAGCTTCGTCGCATCGCCGCCCGGAGCAAGCCCGCTCCCGCAGTGGGAACGCATTCCATTGTGGGAACGGGCTTGCTCGCGAAAGCGGTCTACACCGCCGCCCGATTCGGATTGACCCGCACCACCCCCGCTCGCGCCTCGATCTGCTCTTTCAGTTCATGGCGCATCCCGAGCATGAACGCCAGTTCGGCCACCACAAACAGCGGCCCGACAATCAGCCCCGAAATGTCATCGACAAACGCCGGTTTGCGGCCCTCGTAGTGATGGCCGACAAACTGGATCGCCCAGCCGATCACAAACATCGCCATACCGCTGCTCAGCCAGACCAGGGTGCTCTGCTGCGCCAGCACGTGCCCGGCCCAGACCGAAAGGCCCATCAGCACCGTCATCAAAAAACCGAGCTTCACTTCCAGGCGCAGGTAAAACCACGCCGAAGCCAGCGCCACGAGCACGGCTGGCGATAGCCACAACACCCCCACCGACCACTCGGGGCGCGACAGCAAAACAGCCACGGCCACTACAATCAGCGGAATGCCGATAAAGTGGCTGGCGATGTTGCGCGGATCACGGTGGTAGGCGGCGTATTGACTCAGGTGATCGACGAGGCTTTTCATTGTTGTTCCTCCTGTAGGGTGATCGCATCATGCCCAGGGTTCAGCGTTGGTACTGTCAGGCAGACGACAATCAGGAGTGTTCATGGATATGCGTTCACGGCTGCTGACCGGCCAGTGGTTCAGCCATCTGCCTGCGTCCTTTCAGGATAGTCTGCTGGCAGTGGCCCGGGAGCGGCGGCTGACGGCGGGGCAACGGCTGTTCCAGCGAGGTGATCCACCGTGCGGTTTGTACGCGGTACTCGACGGTGCCGTGCGCATCGGTGCGGTCAGCGAGCAGGGCAAGGAGGCGTTGCTGAGTCTGGTGGAAGCGCCGCACTGGTTCGGCGAAATCTGCCTGTTCGATGGCCAGCCACGCACTCACGATGCTTATGCGGTCGGGCCGTGCACCCTGCTGAATATCCCGCCTGCCACGCTGCTGAAAATCCTCGACGAACAGCCGGTGTACTGGCGGCATCTGGCGCTGCTGATGAGCCATAAACTGCGTCTTGCTTTCATCAATCTCGAACAGCTGAGTCTGCTGCCGGCCCCGGCACGACTGGCGCATCGATTGCTGATGATCGCCGAGGGCTACGGCGAACTCGGTGCGCCGCGCCGGGTGCTGCAACTGCCGCAGGAGCAGTTGGCGTCGATGCTGTCGCTGTCACGGCAGACCACCAACCAGATTCTCAAGGACTTGCAGGGGCAGGGGATTATCGGCCTTGGGTATGGCGAAATCGAGATCCTCGACGCCAAGCGATTGCGCGCCCTCGCCGCGATCTAGCGGGCAACCGAGCCCGCTCCCACATTTTTGATCTGTGTTGATTTCAGGACCCGCGATAGGTCGAGAAGCCGTAAGGGCTCAGCAGCAGCGGGATGTGGTAATGCTGGTCCGTCTGCTTCACTTCGAAAATCACCGGGATCTCCGGGAAAAACGTCTCGCGTCTGGTTTGCTTGAAATAATCGCCGGTCTTGAACACCACGCGGTATTCACCGGCCTCAAAAGGCTGTTTGGCCGGGAACAGTTCGCCGATGCGTCCCTGTTCGTTGGTGGTGCCTTCGGCCAATGGTTGCCAGTTCTGGCCGACGTGTTTTTCCAGCGTCACGTTGACACCCGCTGAGGGCAGGCCGTTTTCCAGATTGAGTACGTGGACGCTCAGTGGGTTGCCAGCGGCCAACGCCAGGCTGGAAAACGCGCTGAGGCCGAGGGCGGCGAACGTCATGCGCAAAGTTGTCATGATGAAGCTCCTTATTGGGGGCGGGTAATGGACAGGCCGGCCTTGTCGGCGGCGCGGATTGCACAGGTTTCGTCTTGCTCGCCACCGCCGGAACCGGCCACGCCCATGGCGCCGACCAGTTCATCACCGGCGAACAGCGCAATGCCGCCGCCCAGTAGCAGCAGTTCGTCGAGGGTATTGAGATTGGCGGTTTGCGGGTTGCTGCGAGCGCGTTCAGCGAACAGCCGGGTTGGGGTTTTGGTCGACAGCGCCGTGTAGGCCTTGCGCTGGCTGGCGGCAGTGTTGTGTGGGCCGACGCCGTCGCCGCGCATCGTCACCAACAAGTTGCCGCCACGGTCGAGGACCGACACCGTGCCGGTGCAATTGCGCTGCGCCGTATCGGCCAGCAGGCGTGCGGTTTTCAGGTCGAGGTCGGCGTGACGCGGCAGTTCGGGGGCAGCGAAAACGCTGCCGCTGAGGCCGAGGGCCAGGCTGGCTACAAGGTATTTGAGGGTCATGGACAGGCTCCGAAAGCGAAGGTCGCCACCTTATCCGCCCGTCTTCGTCAGAACCTCGTCAGTCTGATTACAAGTTTGTAATGGGCAACACCGCCGAAGGCGCCTAGCCTGTGTGCCTGATCAATCGAGGTGTGCCATGCGTTTGCTGGTCGTAGAAGATGAAGCCAAAACCGCGAACTTCCTCGCCAAGGGCCTGGGCGAGTCGGGATTTGCTGTGGACGTGGCGCTCAATGGCCTCGACGGGCGCTATTACATTGAGCAGCAGGAATATGACCTGATTATCCTGGACGTGATGCTGCCCGGCCTCAATGGCTGGCAATTGCTGCAACTGATCCGTCAGCGCGGCGCCACGCCGGTGTTGTTCCTCACCGCCAAGGACGCCATCGAAGACCGCGTGCGTGGCCTCGAACTGGGCGCCGACGACTACTTGCTCAAACCCTTCGCTTTCGCCGAACTGCTGGCGCGGGTGCGCACGCTGCTGCGACGCGGGCCGATGCGCGAAGCCGAGTCTTACAGCATTGCCGATCTGGAGATCGACGTCCTGCGCCGACGGGTCAGTCGGGGCGGCCAGCGTATCGCCCTGACCAACAAAGAATTCGCCCTGCTGCAACTGCTCGCCAGTCGCCAGGGCGAAGTGCTGTCGCGCACGCTGATCGCCTCGCAGGTGTGGAACCTGAATTTCGACAGCGACACCAACATGGTAGAAGTCGCGGTGCGTCGTCTGCGGGCGAAAGTCGATGATCCGTATATGCCGAAACTGATCCACACCGTGCGCGGGGTTGGCTATCAACTGGAAGCCCCTGACGATGCGCTCTAGGTCGATCGCCTGGCGCCTAGCGCTGGCGTTCGCCGTGGTCTGCGCGTTGGTGCTGAGCGCGATTGGCGTGTTCCTTTACCGCTCGCTCGCCGCGCAAATCGCCTACCGCGATGACTTGGCCTTGCTCGGGCGTCTGGAGCAAGTGCGCGCCTTGCTTGCCGACAGTGACAGCCTCGACGCTTTGCAGGCACGGCCGCGCCTGTACCAGAACATGCTCGGCAATCTCGACAGCCTCTTGCTGGTGCGCCGCGCCGATGGTGCGAACGTGATCGCCATCAACCCGCGTCACCGCGATTTGCCGCCGATCAACGCCATCGCCCGTGGGCAAACCCCGCAACGCCACGACGTGCTGACCTGGCAAGCACCGGACGGCGCCGAACTGGCCCTGCTGTCCGGCGAAGCGCAAGGGCCCAACGGCGAGTCGCTGACGGTGATCGCCGGTAAAGTGCTGAGTGAGCGCGAACAGATGCTCGCCAGCTATCGTTTGTGTTTGTATCTGGCGGTCGGCCTCGGTGCCGTGCTGGCCTTCAGTTTGGGATTGCTGTTGCTGCGCCGGGGCCTGCAACCGTTACGGCAATTGAGCGAAGCGTTACGCGGCATTGATCTGCGCAGCCTCGATCAACGTTTGCCCGTCGCCCGCACGCCCGCCGAACTGCTTGAGCCGGTACAGGCGCTCAACGGCATGCTGGCGCGTCTGGAGGACAGCGTGCAGCGCTTGTCGCAGTTTTCTGCCGATCTTGCCCACGAGATCCGCACACCGCTGCACACATTGCTGGCGAGCAACGGTCAGGCGCTGAATCACTCGCGCAGCGCATCGGAGTATCAGGACGTGCTGGCCTCGAACATGGAAGAGTTCGAACGGCTCAAACGCATGGCCGAAAACCTGATGTTCCTCGCCCGGGCCGAACAGGCCGAACGAGCGCTCGAGCGGCGTACGCTGGAGCTGCACGGCGTCGGCAGCGAACTGTGTGAATACTTCGAAGCCTTGGCCGATGACCGCCGCCTGCTGCTGGAAAACCAATTGCGCGGTGAACTGCACGCCGATCAACAACTGCTGCAACGTGCCCTCGGCAACCTGCTGGCCAATGCGGTGCGCCACGCCGATCCCGGCACCGTCATCAGCCTGCGCCGTCGCGATGAGCCGGGCTGGTGCTGGTTACAGGTTCACAACCTGGGGCCGGCCATCGCCTCTGAGCATCTGGGCAAACTGTTCGACCGCTTCTACCGCGTCGACCCGGCCCGCGCCGAGCCGGGTGATTCGGGCGGATTAGGGCTGGCGATTGTGCAATCGATCATGCAATTGCATGGCGGCCAGGTGCGGGTCAGTAGTGATGCGACGGGCACGGTGTTTGAGCTGGGCTTTGTGGTGATCTGACTGACGCCTTCGCGGGATTGCCCGCGAAGAGGCCAGTGAATCCAATAAAAATATCGCTCAGCGCAACCCATCCCGAAACTGCCCCGGCGTCAGCCCCGTCCAGCGCTTGAACGCGCGGCTGAAGCTGCTGGTGTCGGCGAAGCCGAGCAGGTAGCTGATCTCGCTCAATGAACACTGCGGATCACGCAAATGCTGCAGTGCAAGATTCTCGCGGCTCTCGTTGAGCAGCGTATCGAAGCGACAACCTTCATCCGCCAGATGCCGTTGCAGGCTGCGCAAGCTCAGGTGCAAGGCCTGGGCGATGCGTTCGGCGCCGGGCTCGCCTTCGGGCAGTTGTTCTTCGATGGCGTCGCGCACCTTGCGCTCCCAGGTCAGCGGCTGAAGCTGGGCCATGGTGCGTTTGAGTACCGCTTCGTTGTGTTCGGCCAGTTCCGGGTTGGCGTCGTCCAGGTGGCTGTCGAAGTCGGCGAGGGCGAACTCCAGGCGATCTTCGGCGGATGAGAAATGCACGGGGGCGCGGAAGACTTTGTGCCATTGATGCGCGTCCGCCGGCTCCGGGCGGCGCAAGTACACCGCCAGCGGTGCATAGTCACGCCCCAGGCGATTGCGGCAGGTGCGCACATAGATGGCGGCAAACGCGTCGATGGCTTCGAAGGCCGGCGCGGGATTGCCTGGCGGGACTTTCAGGCGGAACAGATAGCGGTCGTCGCTGCGGCGCAGATCCAGTTCCAGCGCATCGCTGACCACCGGGTGATAGCGCACGATGCGTTCGAATACCTCGCGCAAACTGCCACTGGCGACCAGCGCATAACCGAGCGCGTGGAAGGTGGTCGGGCTGACGAACCGCGACACCCGCAAACCAATCGCCGGATCACCGCTGACCTGCACCGCGATCTCCCACAGGCGTGTGGTGCCGGACAGTGGGTAGCGCGCGTTGGGGTCGTCCATCAACTGTGGATCAAGCCCGGCCTGTTGGCACAGGTCAGCGCTGTCCAGCCCCAGCGCATCGAGTTGCTTGCGCAAGGCACGGGTCCAACTGGCGAGGGAGGTCGGTTCCTTCATGCTGATTGGCGCTTCCGGTCAACAGGTTGGCGTGCACGGCTACCACGTTCGCAATCGGCACAGGGCAGGATGCGAGTATCAATGACCAGAGGATGGAAGCATGGACGGTACTTCTGCAAGTCCCCAGCGACACAATGCAGCCCAGCGATCAGCGCATATTCGCCAAGTGGTGCTGGCCAAAGGCGTGGAACTGCGCGAGCGCTACCCGATTCTCAAGCATCAGGATGCACTTGGGGCGGGGATTCTGGCCTTTGCCCTGGTCGGGATGATCGGTTCGGCGGCGCTGTACATCAGTGGCTACATGGCCTGGTGGGTGTGCCTGCTACTCAATGCGTTTTTTGCCTCGCTCACCCATGAGCTTGAGCACGACCTGATCCACAGCATGTATTTCCGCAAACAGCGCGTACCGCACAACGTGATGATGGGTCTGGTGTGGCTGGCGCGGCCGAGCACCATCAACCCATGGATTCGCCGACATCTGCACCTCAATCACCACAAAGTCTCCGGCACTGAGACCGACATGGAAGAGCGGGCGATCACCAATGGCGAGCCGTGGGGTTTTGCGCGGTTGCTGATGGTGGGCGACAACGTGATGTCGGCGTTTATCCGCCTGCTGCGGGCGAAAACCTGGGCGCATAAATTCAGCATCCTCAAACGCACGCTGAAGGTCTACGCGCCGCTGGCGCTGGTGCATTGGGGCGCCTGGTATGTGTTTCTCGGCTTTCATGCGGCCAATGGCATCGCCTACCTGATGGGGTCGCCGATTGAATGGTCGGCGACCACGTTGTCCGTGATGCAGGTGATTGATATCGCCGCCGTGGTGATCATCGGCCCGAATGTATTGCGCACGTTTTGCCTGCACTTCATCAGTTCGAACATGCATTACTACGGGGATGTCGAACCGGGCAATGTGCTGCAGCAATGTCAGGTGTTGAACCCATGGTGGTTGTGGCCGTTGCAGGCGTTCTGCTTCAACTTTGGCAGCAGTCACGGGATTCACCATTTTGTGGTGAAGGAGCCGTTCTACATTCGCCAGATGACCGTGCCAGTGGCGCACAAAGTGATGCGTGAGATGGGCGTGCGGTTCAATGATTTCGGAACGTTCGGGCGGGCCAATCGGTTTGTTCGCAAGGATGAGGTCGTGGTGTCGGGTGAGGCGGTGGAGGCCTGACAGTTGCTGTTACCCACCCTCTCCCAGAGGGAGAGGGGACTGATCTTGTAAATCGGTCTGATTTGAATGCGGATTACACCCAATCGTACTGCGGCGCGACAGGTTGAGACTCTCCTGAAGTGGGTGAAGATCAGTGTTTACTTGCCTTTGCTGGCTTCGAAGGCGCGCGCCGAGGTTGGTTTTAGAATCGATTTCGTACTGTACAAGTCGTGGTATGTTTGCGGTACGGGTTTTTTGCGGAGCAGGTGCAAACATCATGGTTTATCACGGTGCTCAACGATGAAGGCGATGACGCTGACTGGAGTGTAGACCGACTCTGAGTGTGGCCCGCAGATCCGTGCTGGCGGGGAGAGTGCGTCAATCAATAATGTAGATGTCGTCCAAAACGGCTCGGTCAAGGGACCAATCAAATTCAAGATTCATAAAACCGAAACCAAATTCGCGCGAAACGTTTATACGGTGGGGAGATGATGATGTGGCTGGCATCTGCACTTGGGCGACAGCGAAGTCGCCCGGGACGGGGATCACTCACTTATCGGTGATCACTGCGCGGTAAAAGAATTTTTGATTTTCCGGGGCCGTCTCCTTGGCAGGGTGCGGCCCTTTTTTATTTGCTCGCGCCGACCCATTTTCTATTTGATATTCGATATGGGTATTAATAAATAGCTTCTTATTCCTTAACGGATATAAATCCCCTCCCTATACTCGGTCAGCAACAGACACGCAGGAGAACGCCCCCATGCACAACGAATCAATTCGCTACCTGATTGTGCCGGGCTGGCAAGGATCGCCAGAAGATCATTGGCAGACCCACTGGCAGAACAGCCTGCCCAACAGCGCACGGGTGGAACAGGCCGACTGGCTGACCCCGCGCCGCGAGGACTGGGTTGGCGCACTGGCCGAGGCGATTGCTGCCGACAGCACGCCCGTCATCCTCATCGCGCACAGCCTGGGCTGCATCACCGTTGCCCACTGGGCCGCCACTGCGCCGCTGCAATACCTGCGTCAGGTGCGCGGTGCGTTGCTGGTCGCCCCGGCCGATGTCGAGCGTGCGACCTGCGCGCCGGCGCTGCGTAACTTCGCGCCGATTCCGAGTGATCTGCTGCCGTTCCCAAGCCAGGTCGTCAGCTCCGACAACGACGCCGCCGTCAGTGCGCCACGAGCGCTGGAACTGGCGCGTAACTGGGGCGCCGAGGCGGGGATTCTCGCTGGCGCCGGGCATATCAATGTGAAATCCGGGCATCAGCGTTGGGAACAGGGTTTTGCCTATCTCTATCGCCTGCAAACCCGCATGGAACAAAACGCTCGACGTCGCGCCTGATTTTTCTGTTTCTTGCAACGCCCCCGTCTGCTGGCGGTTGTGGGCGGGAGTCAGCCATGAGTATTGAAATGTTCGGTCAGCCATTGCTGACCTTTCCCGATGCGGAAAAAAGCCCCCTGAGCATTCGCGCCAAGGCGTTGGTGTTCGTCGATCCGCGCTCGCGGCAGTTGCGAGAAGAGTTGGAGCAACTGGCTTCGCGTTCGATTTCAGTATTGATTCGCGGTGAGACCGGAACGGGCAAGGAGTTGCTTGCCCGGCACATCCACCGCGCCAGTGATCGCAGCGGCTTGTTCGTGTCGGTCAATTGCGGCGCGATCAGCCCGACCTACGCCGATGCTGAACTGTTCGGCTACGCTGCCGGCAGTTACAGCGGTTCGGCCAGCAGTCGCGCAGGCTGGTTCGGTTCGGCCAATGGCGGCACCTTGTACCTCGATGAAATCGGCGACTTGCCGTTGCCGATCCAGATCAAATTGCTTGCCGCGCTGGAAACCCACGAAGTCACCCGCGTCGGTGCGCATCAGTCAGGCTCGGTGGATGTGCGTCTGGTGGCCGCGACCAGCATCGATCTGGCGCAAGCGGTGGACGCCGGGAAATTCCACGAACGGCTCTATCACTATCTCAGCGAGGGGCCGTTGGCATTGCCGGCGCTGCGCGAACGCATTGGCGACATTCTGCCGCTGGCTGAATATTTTCTCGGCATTTATAGCCAGCGACTGGGTCTGCCGGTGCCGTTGATCAGCGCAGCGGCGCAGCATGTGCTTGAGCAACACAATTGGCCGGGCAACACCCGCGAGTTGGAAAACGTCATTCACTTTGCCTTGCTGGTGAGCACCGGCGACGAGATTTTGCCGCAGCACCTGAACCTGCCCGAGGCGTCTGGGCCGCAGCTTCAGATCGAACGGCTGGTGACGCACATCGACATTGGCGGCAGCGTGGCCGAGCGCAAGACATTGAAAGAGTGGCTGATTAGCCTGAGTGAGAGGCTTTGAGCCGTGTAACTCTGTATGAACAAAATGGAATATGAAGCTGAATAAACGTTATTGTCCGGGAATAAAAAATCCCGGTATTGTCCGCTTCACGCCAGCGATAGCCCTTCACTGGCACCGCTATTAGATGCCGTCGTCGATGACGACCGTGATTTTCGATAAGGACACTGCATGAAAAAGGTTCTGTTGTTTACCGCATTGGCGGCTGCGCTGACGGCTTCCCTGGCCCAGGCCGGCGAGAAACTGGTGGTGGCGGCGACGCCGGTCCCACACGCTGAAATTCTTGAGCTGATCAAACCGACCCTCGCCAAAGAAGGCGTGGATCTGGAAATCAAAGTCTTCACCGACTACGTGCAGCCGAACGTGCAAGTGGGCGAGAAGCGCCTGGACGCCAACTACTTCCAGACCAAGCCTTATCTGGACAGCTTCAACGCCGGCAAATACAAGGACGACAAGTCCAAGTACCTGGTAACCGTGCAAGGTGTTCACGTTGAACCGTTCGGTGGCTACTCGAGCAAATACAAAACCCTGGCTGAACTGCCTGACGGCGCGACCATCGCCATCCCGAACGAAGGCAGCAACAGCGGCCGTGCGCTGATCCTGCTGCAGAAGGCTGGCCTGATCGAACTGAAAGACCCGAAAAACGCCCTGGCGACCCCAAAAGACATCGCCAAGAACCCGCATAACTTCAAGTTCAAGGAACTGGAGTCGGCCATGCTGCCGCGCGTTCTGAACGAAGTTGATCTGGACATGATCAATACCAACTACGCGTTGGAAGCCAAGTTGAACCCGACCAAGGACGCCCTGGTGATCGAAGGCGCCGACTCGCCTTACGTGAACTTCCTGGTGGCCCGTGAGGACAACAAGAACAGCGACGCCATCAAGAAACTGGCCGCTGCCCTGACCAGCCCGCAAGTCAAAGCGTTCATCGAGAAGAAGTACAACGGCGCGGTACTGCCGGCGTTCTGATTTGACGATTCGGCAAACCCCTTCCAGGGTTTGGATATGAAAACGCCGATGGCTGGAAATAGTCATCGGCGTTTTTGTGTGTGCTCAGTTTCCTCGCCCACCGAGAGAGGGCTGGGTGAGGTTGCTGTTGACCGTGATCTCAGACCGCCTGGGCCTTTAATGCCCTTCGCAACGCCACCAGCAATTTCACGATGTCCTGCGGATCCAGGCGCTGCGGCACTTTTAAGTCAGCCATATTCTCTTCCTTGTGATGGTTGGGCCGGGGGAGTCTGGCCAAAAGCTGTTCGTCCTTGGAGGCCTTTTTTGAAAAAAAGATCCTTCCTACAGCAAAAGGAAAAATAGCCTTGTTATTTGTTCTCCGCCAACACGTAAAACCGTTCGCGTGGGGATCAGCATCAGTCAGGCCAATTCCACGCCGGCTCATCCAGCACTCGCTGCCCGACAATCCCGGTCTGGCCCAGCGTCTTTTCCAGCACGATGCAGTTGCACTCCGGGTCTTGCTGCAACGCTGATATCAACCGCCGCGCATGGGACACCACCCATACCTGAGACTGCTCAGAGGCGCGGATAATCAAGCGTGCCAACGCCGGTAACAGATCCGGGTGCAGGCTGGTTTCCGGTTCGTTGAGCACCATCAGTGACGGCGGTCGCGGTGTCAGCAATGCCGCGACCAGCAGCAGATAGCGCAACGTTCCGTCCGACAACTCCGCCGCCGACAGCGGTCGCAACAACCCTTCCTGATAAAACTCGATGGCGAAACGTCCTCCCGCCAACGGAGCGATGTCGAGCCGTGCGCCGGGAAACGCATCGCTGATGGCGGTGCGCAGCGCTTCGGGATCACCGATTTCGACGATGGTCTGCAACGCCGCCGCCAGATCCCGGCCATCGTGATGCAACACCGGCGTGCGCGTGCCCAGTTGTGGCTGGCGCGCCGGGGCGTCGGCATCGCTGCGAAAGTGGTCATAAAAGCGCCAGCGCCGAATGAATTCGCGCATCTGGAACACTTCCGGTGAGCTGCGCAAGTTGCCGACCTGATCGAACAGGCTGTCGAAGTTCGGTGTGTGTTGCGCCAGCACGTCCCAGCGGCGGCCGTCGCGGGCGCGGATCATCGGGCCGTCGCGATCCACCAGCAGGCTGGCCGGGCGATACAGTGGCCCGGCCCAGATGCATTCCTTTTTGATTTCTGGATCAAGCGAGAAACAGGAGTGGGTTGGTGCAGGCAAGCCGAGGGCAATCGAATAACTGAAATCCTCCCCGGCAAAGCCCAGGCGCAGACGCTTCACGCCCTGGCGCACCGTCGGCTCGATCGCCACTTCGCCGTTGCGCATGCGCCGGCTGATGGTTTCCGGTCCGGCCCAGAAGGTTGAGTCCAGTCCGCCTTCGCGGGCCAGTGCGTTGACCACGCCACCCTGAGCGGTCTCCGCCAACAGGCGCAAGGCCCGATAGAGATTGGATTTGCCGCTGCCGTTGGGGCCAGTGATCAGGTTCAGACGGCCCAGCGGGATCACCAATTTATTGATTGAGCGGTAATTGGCCACCGCGAGGGTCTTGAGCATGGGGCTCCTCATTGATCGTTCCGGCGCTCGGCGTGGGAATGCCCCCGTGAACGACCGCAGGGAGTATAGGGATCGGGCATACAGACGCGGAACCCTGTTCTAAGCTCACAGTCGTATCGTCACTTGCACGTTCGTACACAGGAAGGAGTCTGCATGGCGAGTCCCGGATTGAAAACAGCAGTCATGCTGGGCCTGTTCACGTTGTTGACCGCTTGCGGCAAGAAAGAAGCGCCTGAGGACTACTTGCCACGGGTCTTTGTGCAAGTGGTGAAACCCGCCGAATACGCCGCCGCCGTGACCCTGACCGGTGACGTGCAGGCGCGGGTGCAGACCGAGTTGTCGTTCCGGGTCGGTGGCAAGATCATCCAGCGCATGGTCGATGTCGGTGACCGCGTCAGCGCCAGACAAGTGTTGGCCAAACTCGATCCCAAGGATTTGCAGACCAATGTCGACTCCGCCCAGGCGCAAGTGACCGCCGAACAGGCGCGGGTCAAGCAGACCGCGGCCGCGTTCGTGCGTCAGCAGAAACTGTTGCCCAAGGGTTACACCAGCCAGAGCGAATACGATTCCGCGCAGGCGGCATTGCGCAGTAGCCAAAGTGCGTTGAGCGCAGCGCAGGCGCAATTGGCCAATGCCAAAGATCAACTCAGCTACACCTCATTGATTGCCGATGCACCGGGCATCATCACCGAGCGTCAGGCCGAAGTCGGCCAGGTGGTTCAGGCGACTGCGCCGATCTTCACGCTGGCCCGCGACGGTGCTCGTGATGCGGTGTTCAACGTGTACGAGTCGCTACTGGCCGAGCGTCCTTCGGATCGTTCGATTGTGGTCAGCCTGCTGGATAACCCGGCGATCAAAACCACCGGCACCGTGCGCGAAATTACGCCGGCGGTGTCGGCGCAGTCCGGCACGGTGCAGGTCAAAGTCACCCTCGACAGCCTGCCGCCGGGCATGCAACTCGGTTCGGTGGTCAGCGCTACTGCCAAGGGCAGTGGCACGTCGGCGGTCGAACTGCCGTGGTCGGCGCTGACGAAAAAAGTCAGTGAACCGGCGGTGTGGATGGTCGACGATCAAGGTGAAGCGCAATTGCACACGGTCACGGTCGGCCGATACCTGACCGGCAAAGTCATCATCAGCGACGGCCTCAAGGGCGGCGAGAAGGTCATTGTGGCCGGTGGGCAGTTGTTGCATCCGGGCATCAAAGTCGAGATTGCCGAAAACACTTACAAGGATCTGCAACCGGGAGCACAGCCATGAAACGTCTGGGGCTGTTGTTCATGGCGGTGTTGTTGGCCGCGTGCTCGAAAAGCGAGCCGCCGCCGGAGCCGGTGCGTCCGGTGCTGTCGGTCAGGGTTCAAGCGCTGAACGAGGAGACCCTTGGGCGTTTTGCCGGCAGCATTCAGGCGCGTTACGAGAGCAACACCGGTTTTCGCGTGGGCGGGCGCATCGCCAGCCGTAACGTCGATGTCGGCGCCGAGGTTGAAAAGGGCACGCTGCTCGCCACCCTCGACCCCTCCGACCAGCAGAACCAATTGCGTTCAGCCCAGGGCGATCTGGCGCAGGTCCGGGCGCAATTGATCAACGCTCAGGCCAACGCCCGGCGTCAGCAAGCACTGTTTGATCGCGGGGTCGGTGCGCAAGCGCAACTGGACATCGCCAATACGGATCTGAAAACCACCCAGGCTTCGCTGGAGCAGGCGCAGGCGGCGGTCAATCAGAGCAAGGATCAACTTGGCTACACCCAGTTACGCGCCGATCACAAAGCCGTGGTCACCGCGTGGAACGCCGAGGCCGGGCAAGTGGTGACGGCCGGCCAGCAAGTGGTGACCCTGGCGCAGCCCGATATCAAGGAAGCGGTGATCGACCTGCCCGACACCCTGGTCGATCAGATCCCCCGCGACGTGGTGTTTCTGGTCGCTGCGCAACTCGACCCGAGCATCAACGCCACAGCGACCCTGCGCGAAATCGAGCCTCAGGCACAAAGCGCTACGCGCACCCGCCGCGCACGCTTGACCCTGGCCGATACCCCGAGCGGTTTGCGTCTCGGCACGGCGATCAGCGTGACCCTCAGCTCGGCGATCAAACCACGCATCGAATTGCCCGCCACGGCGATACAGGATGTCGATGGCCAATCGCGCGTCTGGGTGATCGACACCCAAAGCAAAACCGTCAGCCCTCGCGACGTTCGCGTGATCAGTCGCACCGACGGCACCGTGGTGCTGGCTGGCGGTGTGAAGAATGGTGAGCAGGTGGTCAGCGCCGGCGTCAACAGCCTCAAACCCGGACAATCCGTGAATCTTGACGAGGACAGTCAATGAAAGGCTCTTTCAACCTCTCCGAATGGGCCATCAAGCATCAGTCTTTCGTCTGGTATCTGATGTTCGTCGGATTACTCATGGGGGTGTTCTCGTACTTCAATCTGGGGCGTGAAGAAGACCCTTCGTTCACCATCAAGACCATGGTGATCCAGACCAAATGGCCGGGCGCGACCCAAGAGGAAACCCTCAAGCAGGTCACCGACCGCATCGAGAAAAAACTCGAAGAACTCGACTCCCTCGACTACGTGAAAAGCTACACGCGGCCAGGTGAATCAACGGTCTACGTGTACCTGCGCGACACCACCAGTGCCAAGGACATTCCGCAAATCTGGTACCAGGTGCGCAAGAAAGTCGACGATATTCGCGGCCAGTTTCCCAAAGGGATTCAAGGGCCTGGTTTCAACGATGAGTTCGGTGATGTCTACGGCTCGGTGTATGCGTTTACCACCGACGGCCTGACGATGCGCCAGTTGCGCGACTACGTGGAACAGGCCCGGGCGGAGATCCGTGATGTGCCGGGGCTGGGCAAGATCGAGATGGTCGGTCAGCAGGATGAAGTGATCTACCTGAACTTCTCCACGCGCAAACTGGCGGCGCTGGGCATCGATCAGCGTCAGGTTGTGCAAAGCCTGCAATCGCAAAACGCGGTGACCCCGGCAGGGGTGATCGAAGCCGGGCCGGAGCGGATTTCCGTGCGGACCTCGGGGCAGTTCGCCTCGGAGAAAGACCTGGCCGAGGTGAATCTCAAGCTCAATGACCGCTTCTACCGTCTGGCCGACATCGCCGACATCAGTCGCGGTTACGTCGACCCGGCCACGCCCGAGTTCCGCTTCAACGGCAAGCCGGCCATCGGGCTGGCCATTGCCATGCAGAAGGGCGGCAACGTTCAGGCCTTCGGCAAGGCCCTGCACGAGCGCATCGATCAGCTCACGGCAGACTTGCCGGTCGGTGTCGGCGTTCACACCGTGTCCGATCAGGCCGTGGTGGTGGAAGAGGCGGTCGGCGGTTTCACCAGCGCTTTGTTCGAAGCGGTGATCATCGTTTTGGTCGTGAGCTTCGTCAGCCTCGGCGTGCGCGCCGGTCTGGTGGTGGCGTGCTCGATTCCGCTGGTGCTGGCGATGGTGTTTGTGTTCATGGAATACAGCGGCATCACCATGCAGCGGATCTCCCTTGGCGCACTGATCATTGCCCTCGGCCTGCTGGTGGACGATGCGATGATCACCGTGGAGATGATGGTCACGCGCCTGGAGATGGGCGAGACCAAGGAGCAGGCCGCCACGTTCGCCTATACCTCGACGGCTTTCCCGATGCTCACCGGTACGCTGGTGACCGTGGCCGGGTTCGTGCCGATCGGTCTCAACGCCAGTTCGGCCGGTGAATACACCTTCACCCTGTTTGCGGTGATTGCGGTGGCGATGCTGGTGTCGTGGGTGGTGGCGGTGTTGTTTGCGCCGGTCATCGGTGTCCACATTCTCAGCGCCAATGTGAAACCCCATGAGGCCGAGCCCGGGCGTATCGGGCGGGCCTTCAACGGTGGTCTGCTGTGGTGCATGCGCAACCGCTGGTGGGCGATCGGCATCACCGTGCTGTTGTTCGCGCTGTCGGTGTTCTGCATGCGGTTTGTGCAGAACCAGTTCTTTCCCTCCTCGGATCGACCGGAAATTCTGGTCGACTTGAACCTGCCGCAGAACGCCTCGATCAACGAGACCCGCAAGGTCGTCGACAAACTGGAAGAAACCCTCAAGGGTGATCCGGACATCGTGCGCTGGAGCACTTATATCGGTCAGGGTGCGATCCGCTTCTATCTGCCGCTCGATCAGCAATTGCAAAACCCGTACTACGCACAACTGGTGATCGTCAGCAAAAATTTCGAATCACGCGAGGCCTTGAGTCAACGCTTGCGTGAGCGCTTGCGCAAAGATTTCGTCGGCATCGGCAGTTATGTCCAGGCACTGGAAATGGGCCCGCCGGTCGGGCGTCCGATCCAGTACCGGGTCAGCGGCAAAGACATCGATCAGGTGCGCAAGCACGCCATCGACCTGGCCACCGAACTGGACAAGAACGCGCACATCGGCGAGATCATCTATGACTGGAACGAGCCGGGCAAAGTCCTGCGCATCGACATCGCCCAGGACAAGGCCCGCCAACTCGGGCTGTCGTCCGAAGACGTGGCGAACGTGATGAACAGCATCGTCAGCGGCTCGCCATTGACCCAGGTCGATGATGATATCTACCTGATCAACGTCGTCGGTCGTGCGGTGGACTCCGAGCGGGGCACGCCAGAAACCCTGCAGAACCTGCAGATCGTCACGCCCAACGGCGCGTCGATTCCACTGCTGGCATTCGCCACGGTGCGGTATGAGCTGGAACAACCGCTGGTGTGGCGTCGCGACCGCTTGCCGACCATCACCATCAAGGCGTCGGTGCGCGACGAGATCCAGCCGACCGATCTGGTGAAACTGCTCAAACCGTCGATTGATGCCTTCGCCGACAAACTGCCGGTGGGCTACAAGGTCGCCACCGGCGGTACGGTCGAAGAAAGCGGCAAAGCTCAGGGGCCGATAGCCAAGGTTCTGCCGCTGATGCTGTTCCTGATGGCGACTTTCCTGATGATCCAGTTGCACAGCGTGCAGAAGATGTTTCTGGTGGCCAGTGTCGCGCCGCTTGGGCTGATCGGCGTGGTGCTGGCGCTGGTGCCGACCGGCACGCCGATGGGCTTCGTGGCGATCCTCGGGATTCTCGCGCTGATCGGCATCATCATCCGTAACTCGGTGATCCTCGTGACGCAAATCGATGAGTACGAGAGCAAAGGCTATGCGCCGTGGGATGCGGTGGTGGAGGCGACCGAGCATCGACGCCGGCCCATTCTGCTGACTGCGGCGGCGGCGAGCATGGGCATGATCCCGATCGCCCGGGAAGTGTTCTGGGGGCCGATGGCGTACGCGATGATTGGCGGGATCGTGGTGGCGACGCTGCTGACGCTGCTGTTCCTGCCGGCGCTGTATGTGGCCTGGTACAAGATTCGCGAGCCGAAGAAAGACGCTTCAACATCGGCCCGTTGAGGGCGCCTGTTACACCTTTGGGAACGGTCTGACTTACAACCATGATTTATTGCGTTACCGTCCCTCCTCCATTTGGAGGAGGACACCCGATGTCGACTGTCGCTTGCTGGCTGCGCCAACTGCTGTTGATGGCCGGCCTGTGCCTGTCGCCCTCATCGCTGGCCGAAACGCTGTTGGAAAACTCGCTGTGGCAGGTGCAGATCGACCCCGCGACGCTCGCGTTACGGGTCACCCCGGCCAACAGCGCGACCGTGCAGGCATCTTCGGGGGGGCAAGCGCACAAGGTCAGCCAACTGGTCAGACGCGGCAATCGCCTCGATTGGCAATGGGACGATGGCGCCTGGTCGCTCAGCGTAGAACTCGATCAGCGTGACCTGTCCTTCTCGATCACCGCGCGCGACCCCGCCGAACTGGAGTTCCTGCGCCAACCCGGCAGCGCCATGGGCAAAGGTCTGATCTGGCCACTGGCCGAAGGACATTACGTGCCCCGGGCTGATCCGGTGTGGCGACAGTTTTTGCTGGGGCAGGGCGAATTCAACACGACCCAGGACCTGAGCCTGCCGCTGTGGGGCGTTGAGCATGATGGGTTCAGCCTCAACTGGTTGCTGACCAACCCCTACAACAATCAACTGCTGTTCAGCGCTGACGGCGACACGCTGGCGTTGGCGGCGCGGCACCAATTCACTGCACTCGCCCCTTCAACGCCGCTGACCTTCAGCCTGTACCTGGGCGCGGCCGAGCCGTTGGCGGGGGCCAAGCGCTACCGGCAATGGCTGATCGATAACGGGCGCTACGAAACCCTGAACAGCAAACTTGAGAAAACCCCGCAGGCCAGCAAGTTGTTGGGTGCCAGTCATGTCTACCTGTGGGGCAATGATCTGCTGGGGTCAAAGGATGTGCGTAACTGGCCGGCACTGCTTGGCCAGTTACGCGGCCAGGGCGAGCTCGCCAGCGCGCTGCGCGCCGGGATGGATCGTGAGGCATTGCAACTGCTCGCCACCCAAACGGTGGTCAACCGCTACCAGCAAACCGTCCTGTTGCGCGGTCTCAACCGTGCGCTGGCCACGCAGGCGCGCAAAACCTGGCAGGCCCGCGCGCAGCCCGACATGCAAGCGCTGGTCGACGGGTACGCTGCGCTGCGTGCGCAGTTGGCCACTGAGTTTGTTGACGCCTTGACGGACGATCCTAAGCGTTGGGGCAGTACCTTGTCGCTCGATACCATCAAAGGCTTGCAGAGTGCCGGGCTGACACGCCTGTGGCTGGGGCTCGGCGAAGGCTGGGAGGGTGGACTCTGGCATCCTGAGGCGGTTCGCGCTGGCGTGGCGGCGGGGTATCTGATGGCACCGTACGACTCCTACGAGACGGCGCTGAGCCGTGACGAGAACCCGGACTGGACGACGGCGCACCTGGGGGACAAAGCCAACGTGGACTGCGCCATCGTGCTGCAAAGCGGTGAGCCGAAAACCGGCTTTCAGCAGTCGGGCCATTACACCGATCCTCGTTGCGTGCGCCCGTTGCTGGAGCAGCGAGTCAAAGCGGTCAGCGCTGCCGCTGGTTTCAACAGCTGGTTCCTCGACGCGTATGCCACGGGCATGGTGTTCGACAGCTATCGGCCGGGCTCGACGATGACCCAGGCGCAAAACGCTGAAGGTAACGTCCAGGCATCACGCTGGATCAATGAAACGCTGCAACTGCCCAGCGGTTCCGAGGACGGCAACGCGACGACGGCGCAGGGCGTGTTGTTCGCCCATGGTATGCAGACGCCCGTGATCGGATGGGGTGATGTCGACATGAGCAAGAACCGCGACTCCGAATACTTCACGGGCCAATGGTATCCACCCGAGCAACCGGCGGTGTTCTTCAAACCGGTGCCGATTAAAGCGCCGTATCGACGCATTCACTTTGATCCGGCCAGCCGTTTGCCGCTGTACCAGGCGGTGTTTCACGGCTCGGTCATCACCACGCATCACTGGTTGTTCGACAGCCTGAAGCTGAGCAACGTACGGGTAGAAAACGAACTCACGCAGTTGCTCTACAACGTGCCGCCGCTGTATCACCTGAGTGCGGCGACGCTGGCGCAGCGCTTACCTTTGATTGCGCGGCAGGATGCGTTTTTCCGCCCGCTGCATGAGCGGCTGGCCACTCAGGCACTCACCGGTTTCCAATGGCTGAGCGAGGATCGGCAGGTGCAGCAGACTTCATTTGAAGACGGCACTCGACTGCTGGCCAATTTTGATCAGGCATCGCGTGAAGTGCAGGGGCAGACCTTGCCCGGCGAGAGCATCACGGTGTTGACGCCCGACGGCGCCGTCAGCCACTACCGGGTGCAGGCTGCTCCCTGACTCAGGCCTTGCGCCAGACGCTGGCCAGCCAGGGTTGTTGCTCGCGTGGCAGCCCGGCCGGGCGGAAGTAATGTTCCAGTTCGACGAACCCGGCCGTGGTAAGCAACCGGCGCCACGCCTCAAGGTCGTGATACGCGCCATACCGCGGCCCGTTCCAGCCCTCGCTGTTATCCCCGCGTGGATTGGAGCTGAACAGCACGCCACCGGGTTTCAGTGCGTTGCGCAACTGCTGCAATACCCGTGGCAACTCCTGCAAGGGCACATGAAAGAGCACGGCGTTGGCGAAAACACCATCGAAGCGCTCTGAAGGCAGATCGAGTTTCAAAAAGTCCTGCTGCAAGACCTCGCAACCGCTGTCCTCGCGGGCCATGCGCGCAAACTCCTGCGAGCCGTCGAGGCCGACCGCGACGTGGCCCAAACGTGTGAACGTCTGCAAATCCCGCCCTGGGCCGCAGCCGAAATCAAGAATGGTGAACGGCGCGGCACCCTGAATGTGCCGCAACAGCGCATCAATGTTCTGGCTGACATCGTGATCGCGCGTGCCTTCGCGAAAGTCTTCGGCCACCGAGTTGTAGTGGCCGAGGGTGGTGGCGGTGATCTGTTGAAGGTCGGAGGGCGTCTGCTTCATGGCTGGGCTGCGTGGGGCGATGGAGGTTTGGCGAATATACGCCATCAGGCGGGGGGCTGCTGCGCAACTCATCGCCACACACAGGAGCACGCATTCCAACTGTGCGAGCCTGCCCGCGAAAGCGGTTTTACTGGCGACAAAGTACTTCAGCCAGAAGGTTTCATCCCCAGACAATCAATCGAACGATCCACCATCGTCTTGGCCATCTTCAGCAAATGCCAGACCGAAAACACCCTGGCCCGGTCCGCGCCTTTCAGATGACAAAGGAAAGGGAACAGGCCTGTAGGCTCTCTGATTTTCCTGTGCGAAATTTTTCCTTCTCGGTGTGAATCGCTACTCACGGCAAAGCATAAAACCCCAACGTCTGTGCAATACATATGTACCGCACCGCGTTGTCCGCTTCGGGATGTAATGACGCCTGCGCGATAGACGACTGTCGCGATGTCTGCCCGGTTTTTTTTAAGGGGAGATTCACTTAGAAAAAAGGATTTTTTCATGAGCATTGTTCGCAAACCCGCTACTACCTCGTCGACCATCCGTAGCCCGGCAGACGTAGATTCACCCCGCAGAAGACCCGGCAATCCGCTGGACGGAGATGGGCCTGCGATAAAGAATTTTCGCCCTGATGCGGAGCAAGCACACATGGAGGTTGCCCGCGACCCTGGCGCGTCGGTTCCTGCAGTCCCGGCCGTTACGATTACCCCATTGCTGTCTGCCGGGATTTTGCCTGTTCGCCCCGAGGTTAAAACACTTGAACACTATCTGTTGAAACCTCCGGAGAAACTGGCTGAGGCCAATGCTCAAGGCTTCAGGGTGGTCAAGGGGCGGCTGTACGTCGATATCGCGCCCGGCAAGATCGCCCAGGTCAGGCGAGACCGGACGAGCGGAGAGTATCGAGCGACCCTGTTGTCTGAACTGGAGCCCTCGGGTCCGGTACTGTTTTTCGAGCCGCAAAGCAAAACCTGGAAACTGGAACGCGACCGCATTCATACCGGCAAGGATGACGTGTTTGAGCTCGGACTCGACGCGGGCACCACTCTGGTGGCGCGTGGGTTGCGGCAATTTCCTGCGGAGCAGGCAGCCATTATCCGCTCGGAGTTGCGAGTGGTCCAAAGCACGTTCTCTGATGCCAGTCGGGCAATCGCGCTGAAATACCAGGAAGCCGATGCCGTCTACGAAAGCTACTTTGGGACCGACCACCAAAGCGTTTCGCCGCGATTCTCTGAGTGCGTCTCGCGAGGATTGGCAGTTTCCAAAGAGTATCAAGGGTTTTGGGGGGACGATAAATTCCTGGGGGTTGATACTGCCGGCAATCACTTGGCCTGGATGTACAAAGGTGATTTCCATGGCCGGGTGTTCATCAATCGCAAATACCTGCGCGCCGGGGCGTTGAGCCTGACGCTGGGCCATGAAATGTTGCACACCAACAGAATCGATCGGTTCGCGGCCATCGGACCCAACGCGTCGGATTATTTCTACCTGGGCGTCGAGGCGCGTGCTTTTCTGACATCGGAACCGCTAACCGTTTACGACGTTCCGGAGCGCGGTGTTTCCGAGGTCATCATGCGCGGTGGACTGACAGCCGAATATTTGAATGTCTTTATGAACGACCACAGTGAGTTCCTGTCGGGGGTCAGCCATTACCTGGGAATGCGCGACGTTCCGGATCTTCAGACGGCCGTTGATCTCTTCAATGCAAACCCGCAGATGCGCGCGCACATGGCCGCCAATAATGCTGACAGCATTATCTGCGCGACAAAAAGCATGCAAGAGTTGCATCGAAGCAAAACTGAATATGCATGGCTCGACAGCCTGATCGAGGATCTTTGAGTTGAATTGGGCGGCGCCGACTCTGTACCTGTTAGTTCTTACAGTATCGGCGCGAGCCAAAAGCGTTCAGTCTTCACCCATGTGTATGACGGACGCCGCCGACCATGATTGTTCACCACGACACCGCCACGCCGACGCTGTCGGTCATGGACTCTCGCTCGCAGGTGATCCGCCGCGTCGGCTATTGCCGACATCCGGACCAGCCCGACATCGACCCGCG